>JALWSL010000774.1 GCA_027080405.1 Planctomycetaceae bacterium | reverse complement strand
GAACAGAGCCGTTCTCAATTGTCTCACGATGTTTCCTCCAAAATATAAGAACAATAGCCTGTAGAGACCGCTTAAAAATTGGCGGCAAAGCGAATGCCCAGCGTGAGAGAATGTCCGCCAGTCAGGCCCAACACGGGCGCGTGATCGGAAATGTCTCCATACAGCAAATTCGCCTGCACTCTGGAATAGGGCGTCCAATACCAATTCACTCCCGCAGTTGCCAACCGGCCTACACCGCCACGGATGTCGTTGTCGGAAAGATCGACCATCCCGTATCGTGCGGCGACTTGCCAGGCTCCCCAACCACGTCCTGTCCCGCCACAGCATTTTTCAACAAGGAAGAAGTTCTCAAATGGTTTGATGCGGCTGATCGAGCCGACCGTTCGATTGATCGGAATATGCTCGCCTGTCAGAAAATAGGAAACCTGGCCATAATACCCCTGAAAGTTCAAATCTGGCCCTGTGCCCGGTGTCGTGTTGTCCCGTTGCAACCACGTATGTTGAAACTCTCCCCCCAGTTGGAGCGATCCGATATTGAGCATCGTTTCAAAGCCTACCGTTTCAAACCACTCCGCTCCGGCGATTCGATTCGTATTCAACCAGCGGGTGGAAGAGCGGTTGGAAAACCGGGTGCGAAAGCGGGCTTCGTTTCCGTTGGTTGTGGCAGTCGTGCTGTCCCCATCCGGGTTGGCAGCCATGAACGCCATTCCCCAGTGGAAGTAGCCACGACCTCCTGAAGTTTCATCGTACCAGGGAGTCGCACTCGTTCGAACATTCAGGCTGTATTGTTTCGCATCACCAACGACTGCCCCATCAGTAGAGGAGTTTTCAATTTGAAAGATACCGTACTGCCAGTTGAGGGATTCATCATCGGTGTGGCCATAAACGGTAATACCGAGTCGTCGGGCATCTTCGTTCATCGCTTCGACGACCAGCGGACGTTCCATAAAAATATTAAAACGGCTGCTGTTCCAGGCGTCCAGGCCGATCGGACGTTTCTGGTGTCCGATGCGCACCGTCTGGTTATTCGGCAATTCCTTGAAACCGATGTAAACATCTTTCAAAGCGGGAGTTAGCGGGTTGGCGAAATCAACCTGTAATCGCCAGAACATGCTTTCCTGAATGTCTCCTTTGAATTCGAGACGTACCCGACGAAAGGCCCAACGGTTTTCAGGATCAGTTCCCGCTAGCGGGCCGATAGGATGCTCAAACGCATCGATGCCGTTGGTCGTATTCGAGAAATCCCAGTAATCGTAATGCACACGTCCGCCAACTTTGAACGTCGTTTTCTTTTTTACCTCTGCTTTCTTCTTCGCTTCCGAAGCAGCCAGTTTGTCCCACTTTTCTTCAAGAACCGCAATTCGATCCAGCAAAGCGGAAGTTTCATTACTCACTTCGGTTCCAGTATAACCGGCTTGTTCAACATCGAAGGATGAACCAGCCTGCAGCCTGTCCAGTCGACGCTCCGATTCCTCTAGCCGATCGGTTATTTCATTCAACCAGACAGGCTTGTGGCCGGACTGAAAAAATAAAATCGGCTCTTTGGACGAAGCTGATGGGGAAACATCTTCCGCTTGTAATTCCCCCAATAGTGAAAACAGAAAGGCAATTATCACCAAGATGTACGCACGTGTGGTCATCAAGACTCTTTCGCGAAGAATTTGTTACTTGAATCGATTATTCCGGTTATAACAGTTGTAAGGAAAAGCAGGGTCTTACCGTTTT
Source organism: Planctomycetaceae bacterium (assembly GCA_027080405.1). Lineage (GTDB taxonomy): Bacteria > Planctomycetota > Planctomycetia > Planctomycetales > Planctomycetaceae > Rubinisphaera. The sequence continues at coordinate 948 of JALWSL010000774.1, read as the reverse complement.
TATCGAGCAGACATGATCCCTCTGCACACCCGATAGGGCGTTATTAACACAATCTTAACAGGACAAGGCCACTGGAAGGCCACCTGTACCGGTTATGAAGAATGGGTTGAACAGATAAAGTAGAGAAAATAGGAGTGATGCGTGTGTATCGTGCAGGCAAGCGGCCAGTAAACCTGTAAAAATGAACGGGTAAGCAGGATGAACCGGGCTCTTGTCACGGAAATTCTGCGCCAGAGCGGCGGATTCCTTCTTCGATGATGAAAGCGGAATTATCTTTTCTGGATGACAAAAAAACGGGGTGAATTGCTGGCTGGCGGAGTGGGGGAGTGTTCCTGGGAAATGAAATCACTTGAGGGTAACTGATTGGCGAAATCTTCAACGGAATCGGCTTCTTGTTTGCCACCCGGGTGACCGGTGTAGGCGAGGATTGTGAGAATGCCGCCCGGCTTGAGCAGGCAGGTGGATGTTTCAATCGCGATCAGCGTGGATTCAGTTTCTGTTGTGACCGTTTTGTCACTTCCGGGGAGGTAGCCCAGATTGAATGTAATCGCTGCGACTTTTCCAGTCAGGTTGTCCGGTAGCAGGGAAAGGATTTCCGCATGTGATCCGACCAGATAGACGACGTTGTTGCAGCCGGCATCGGTAAGACGCGATTTTGTCTGGTTGATGGCAATTTGCTGGATATCAATGGCGTAAACCGTACCTGATGGACTGACGCACCGGGCCAGAAACAGTGTATCGTATCCGTTGCCGGCCGTGGCATCGATGACGGTTTCACCCACCAGATCTTTTTTGCTGAGAAGGTCGTGAACCTGTTCGGTGAGTGGTTTCATGCGGGATATCTCCGATTCAGATCGACTTGTGCATCGATCGGAGTACCATCACTTAAATGATTCGTCAATTGCATTGCCAGCCAGGGGGCCTGTAATGATCCCTTCGATCCCAAAC
>JALWSL010000773.1 GCA_027080405.1 Planctomycetaceae bacterium | reverse complement strand
CCAACCGACAAAGAACACGACCAGACCTGTCACCCCCCAAACAAGCAAAGGCTGAATTGCCCGCCGCCGACCATACCACAAGGCCCACAATATGATCATCGGGATAACAAGAAATCCCTGAATCTTCGTCAACATCGCCAGGCCCAGCATCGCACCCGGAAAAAGCCCGCGTTTCCAATGAATCGAAGCGGCTTCCTGTTCCCGTTCTGAAAGCAGATTCCATTGATCTGCCAGGCATAACACAGCCAACGCATAGGTCAGATTCACACAGCTTTCCAATGAAGCCAGATGGGCATGAGAAAAAACCCGGGGCATCAACAGAACGGAAATGGAAGCGAACCATCCCGCCTCTTTTCCAAACCAGGTCCCGGCTGTCGCTCCAACAAGAAAAATCGTTAAACCGAACAGAACTGCAGAACCGAAACGGGCACACGCGGTAACAGACATCCCCTCTGGCGAGTCCGGGGCAGCCAGCGACCACATCACATGATGTCCCAACCCCAACAGAAACCGTCCCAACGGTGGGTGATCGGGAAGATACGGAACCAGCCCTGCTTCACCAAAAATCTCGCGCACATTGACAGGATCGAGAATCCAGATCCCGTACGTTCTCAATACCTCGACCAGAAGCACTCCCTGTTGGACATTGAACACTTCATCCACCGTCAGACCCGGCCCCTGAATCAAACCGGGATAACTGCCAGACGGATCGAGAGTTGCAATCACCAGAATGAAAGCCAACAAACCGACAAGCACCCCCCCGGACCAGCGCTGACGCAATAAACGGCGAAGACTATCCATTGATTGACTCATCTCATTCAAAAAATCTCATTCAGAAGAAGCGATGCCAGCCCCTGGAGGTAACGCATTTATCCGATTGGTTTCACGGTTCCAACTCGCAACGATTTCGATTGTATCGAGTTGGGAACAGACTGTCAGGTCGGATTCCATCCCCAGTTGCAGCAGGTTTCGCCCTCCCCGCGAATTCCTGAACAGATTCCGAATTTGCGTCGATCGATCTGTCTCCTCGTCATAAACAGTCCGATCGTACAACGCCAGACAGAGTTGTGTCGTATCATCACAATTCCCGACGGACAAGTTATTTTCCTCAACAAGTCCTTTTGCCAATGCCCCGGCGTAAAGAGAATCTTCCAATGTGACCCCTCCATCGGTTCCGGCACAGACCAGATGGATCGGAGCCCGGCAGCGCGAAAGTTCTCTGATCACGGCGGAAAGGTTCAGGAAAGACCCGACCAATACGGTCTCCGCTTCCCGACAGCGATGAACCGCACGGGTGCCATTTGTCGTCGTGAACAGAACCGTCTTCCCCGCCACATGCTCTGAAGAATAATCAACGGGCGAATTGCCAAAATCGAACCCTTCCACGGCAACTCCTCCACGTTCCCCTCCCAATATGATCCCGGTCGTCGATGATTCCTGACCCGATAATTCCCGACGAAGTTGAAATGCCTGCTCCACCTGTTCGCAGGGAATCACACATTTAGCCCCATTCGCAATGGCAGTAGTGATGGTTGTCGAAGCGCGCAGAATATCGATCACAACAGCGACATCGCCACGAAGCTGTTCGGAAGAAAAATGATCTGGAAGCAAATGGGTGAAAATCATGAATGCCTTGCCTGATGTTGCCGAAACCGGGCTCAATCCGAATCCCGTCTGCCGATTCAATGCCGAACCACTGCTGCGCCTACTTTACCGCCGGATAATTCGATTTGCCAGCGAGCCAATATCAACGCAGAAACCGAACATCACCACACGTATCGAACTGCACTTGGGAAGAACTCCACTGTAGTGGACTGCACGATTCAGGCTGGACAAGCCAGGCGGCTGGCGGTTCACTGGCCAGGGCGCGATATCCGAGATAGCTCGTCGAAACCCGCGGATTGATTTCCAGAATCTGCAGCGGTCGGTCGGAACCCGGGAGAACCAGAAAATCGAAACCGATGTAACCACGTAGTCCCGTCATCTCTTTCACAATCTGTTCAGCTATTTCCCGAATTTCCCGCTCATAGCCGCAATCGTACGGGACAACACCTCCCCGGTATTCCAATCCATCGAAAAGCTGCCTCGCTAACGGACACCAGGTGATAAGTTTCCTGTCAGGTGAAAGCCTGTCGGACGAGATCAGACAGGCAATCGAAACCAGCTCGCCAGAAAGAAAAGGTTGTAGCAGATAGGGAGGAAAATCATGCTCAGTCGTGCGGCGGGACGTGAAATACACCCAGCTCTTTTGCGATTCGATTATCGCCGTCATTGTCGAACCGGCCCCCCATTGCGGTTTCACAACAAAAGGATACGGCAGGGGAAAGCTGAAGTCTTCCGCGAAATCATTCTGCCACTGGTGTGTTTGTGGTGTCGCAATTCCCCGCTCCAGACAGAATTGATAGAACAGCCATTTGTCCGCGCAGATCCGCGCTGCCTCCAGAGTGCTCATCAACCGGTTCAATCCATTTTCTTCGAGCCATTCGATCCGGTTGCAGAGAATCCCTTCCAACTCAGGCGAAATGATGAGAGTACCTTCGCAATCTCTGGCCAGCTTCTGGAATAACTCCCATTCCTGATCAGCAGAGGAAACATCGAAAACTTCCAGTCCGGAAAGATCACTCAAAGTCACCCGCTGATCGCGCGTTGTGCAGACCTCGCATTGCCCGGATC
>JALWSL010000772.1 GCA_027080405.1 Planctomycetaceae bacterium | reverse complement strand
ATAGTAAAAGATGCAGCGGATAATTACTATATAACAGGATCAGAAAAGGATAGTGTGAATATTCATTTAAAGCTAATTAAAATGGATAGTACACTTTCCATTGTATGGACGTCAAAAGATAGCTCCATTCTCGACTCAAGAGGGAATGCATTGGTTTTGGATGATAGCAATAATATTTATGTGACCGGATACGAGAGGTTAGATTCATTTAATACATCGTTAATAGTATTGAAATTTAACAGTTCCGGCAGTTTGATATGGAAACAAAATTTCAGATATGATTCAGATGAAAATATACTTGGTATCTGGTATGAAGGAACGAATATAGCATATAGTGATGGATATGTATATGTCACGGGATATATTGAAAATAGTGCAAACAGGGATATTTTACTTCTGCAATATAATTTACAGGGAAACTTGAAAATGGATGAAGTATATAGTGGTCTTGGAAGTGGCATTGATTTTCCTACCGATTTATATGCAAAAGAAAATGTAGTGATAGTGACGGGTTCTTCAAATTCCGGAGAGGGACAACAATATGTTTCGATTAAATATGAACTTTGGGAAAAACCGTTATTAATTGAATATGATTCATCCTTAAATCCAGTCAATTACAAAAATGAGTTAGTCGTTCGATTCAATCCGGATAATTTGGATACGGCATTTATTAATAATGACCTTATTGAATGGGCCGTACTTGATTCCTTCTTATCTGTCGAAATAGTTGATACCGTTTATAAACTATTAAATGTTGATGGTGATGGAGTGCTAAAAGCCTATAAAATCTACAAAAGCTTTAAAACGAATGATACTGTCAGCTTAACATATGGGGGCGATACAATAAGAACGCCACCGCTATGGTCAACAGTTGTTATTGAGATTCCGGATAGTCTTACACTTCATGCAGCAATGGATTCTTTGCAAAAAGTGGATGAAATAATCTATTCGGAGAAAAATTTCATTTATGAACTACAATCAACGCCCGATGATCCATACTATCCTCAGCAATATGGATTATTTCCCAATCCTACATATCCGGGTGCCGACATTAATGTCGAATATGTGTGGGATAATTATGGCGACAATTGTATCTATATTAAAATGGGAATAATAGATTATGGAAGTACTTCTTCTTATTTGAACAATTCAGATCTTCCTGGTCGAATTAGGAATGAAAAGTTTCTTAATTCAAACGCTCATGCAACGGCAACGATTGGAATAATTGCTGCAAAAAAATACAACCAATATGCTATTGCTGGATTGTGCTGGGAACCGGAAATTTTTCTTAGGAGTGCTACGGATAAATCTCTTGCCGGGATTGCAAGTTATGTGCATGATCTTGCATTAAAGGAGAAGGTGCATTTAATCCATTTTGGTTTTGAGAATTATAAGCATTACAGTGTAACATTAATGGATATCATTGATCACGCCTATCATATGCAGACCTCTTTTATTGCTCCCAGGGGAAATAACGGAGATGATAGATTAGCATATCCTTCGTGCTATGATGATGATCGAATTATGAGCGTGGGAGCCAGCGGTGATGATGGCTATCGGGCTACAGGTCAAGGTAATGGTTCGGGAACAGCAATACGGAACGGCTCTAGTTGGGGAAAGGATATGGATTTTCTGGCACCGGGAGTTAAGGAGTTGATAGTTACTTTAGGCCATTCAGCAGCATGGGATACATCTTATCCATCCATTTATATGGATTTTAGTGGTACCTCTGCTGCTGCTGCCCATGTTACGGGTGTTGTCGGTCTTCTTCAGGCCTATTTAAATTATAATGGAACTTATCCCAGCCCGGTAGCTCCGGAGGATATTGAGCAGGTATTGCAGAAAGGGGCAAAAAATACTTCCTATGATAATATTGAGGCGTGGGGGCTTATAAATGCGGGAAGTACATTTGACCTCGTAAATACAAGTGATTATTTGATGCTGAGGAGAAGTTGGAAAAGTATAGTGGGAGTGCAAAGTCCTTGGAAAAGCGATCAGCAAATAGAATTGAAGCATGGATTCTACGGGCTTGGTAAAGGAACTTATAAGGTTGATATCTATAAAGTGTCTGTTAACCATGGTCATTCCATATCGCCACCGGCTCCTGCCAATGCATTTGTAACGGATAGTTGGATTCGCAACAGTGCTTCAAATCTCTGGGATAAACCCGATGCGAATAATGTGGTTTTTCCGTATTCAAAGGCAACATTGCTGTCGGCTAATGAAAGTTCCGCTTCTTTGGAGGGTTATTATTATCATTTCAAAGAGAAGATAAGAAGCGTGTGGCCCAATAAAGCTATGGATGAGTGGTGGCCGGGCAACCCGGAATCCGAAGAGTTTACTATGGCTTACACTTTATATCTTGATAAAGGCGGACCTGTTGGAATTGATAAAAGTGTTGAAAAAGAATATGGTCTTCGGGTATATCCCAATCCGGCTTCCGAATATATTTTTATAAGCGGAACTTGGGAAAAGAAAAATGTAAAGAGCATTAATTGCCAATTATTAAGTGCCAGCGGTAAGATGATTCTAACCACGGAAGTTACCGCTTCAGAAGGAATCATTGAAACCGCTCATTTAAGCTCCGGCATCTATATTTTAAGAATCCAAATTGGCAATGATGTCATTAACAAGAAAATAATCCTCCAATGAAATACATTTCCCTCTTATTAATTGCAAC
>JALWSL010000771.1 GCA_027080405.1 Planctomycetaceae bacterium | reverse complement strand
CGGGCAGACAAATCCTGAAATAATCAGGCAGGTAAAAGAGGTAATCAGGAACAGTTCGCCCCTGGCGATTGCAGGAGCTTCCCGCGGAATGGCCCAACGGATTGATGCCCAGCCTTATCTTGCAGATATCGAAGTCCCTGCCCTTGTGCTTTGTGGCAGCGAAGATGTGATCACTCCCCCGGAAGAAATGGAAAAGTTTTCCCGGAAAATGCCAAGGGCTGAATTTCATGTCATTGCCGGTGCAGGGCATATGGCTCCTCTGGAAAAACCAGAACCGGTCAATCATCTGATCCAGCAATTTTTGGCGAACACCGACATTTAACAGCATTCGCCTGGTAAAACAGCAAGAAAGAACTTCCTCAAAATGAAAATTATCGATCCTCACATTCATGTTTCCGCCCGCACAACTGACGACTACGAAGCAATGGCCGCAGCCGGGATTGTTGCAGTGATTGAACCTGCTTTCTGGCTGGGACAACCACGTACTTCGGTCGGTACGTTTCAGGATTATTTTTCCAGCCTGGTCGGCTTTGAGCGATTTCGCGCGGCTCAATTCGGGATTCGTCATTACTGTACGATCGGTTTGAACTCCAAAGAAGCGAACAATGTCCCGCTGGCTGAACAGGTGATGGAACTACTCCCCCTGTATCTGGCAAAAGAAGGGGTTGTGGCGGTGGGCGAAATCGGTTTCGATGATATGACCGAGGCGGAAGAACGCTTTCTGAGGGAACAGCTTGAATTGGCAAAACAGGTGGAGCTTCCCGTGATGATCCACACGCCGCACCGAAATAAAAAACAGGGAACGCAGCGGAGTATGGACATCATCGAGGAACACGAAATCCCGCCCCATCTGGTGGTGATCGATCACAACAACGAAGAAACCGTTCAGGAAGTGCTCGACCGCGGTTACTGGGCGGGTTTCACGATTTATCCCAAAACGAAAATGGGAAACGAGCGGATGGTCGAAGTCGTTCGACATTACGGTTCAGAACGGATTATTGTCGATTCCTCGGCTGATTGGGGTGTTTCCGACCCGCTGGATGTGCCGAAAACGGCTCGATTGATGAAAGAACGTGGAATTCCTGAAAAAGATATCGAATTGACCTGTTACGGAAATGCCCTTTCCGCCTATGGTCAAAGTGGCCAGTTCAATGAAGAGGATTGGCTGAACCCCGTTCCGATTGATCAACGGACACTGTTTGAAGGAAACAGCGTTCTCAGAGGCCAGGAACCGAAAGTCGAAACACCTTCGCAACAGGAATTGATTCAATAGATTCAATAACTGTCATCAATTTTTCTTCGGAGTGCGTCGCAACGCAGATTGAAGCTGAAGCGGCGTTGCGAGAGACCTTGAGAACCGAGCTCTGGCAGTATTTCCGTCTTTGGGGTTATATTCGCAGGAGCTTTTAACCTTGGTAGAACGAATAACCCTGGCAGAACGAACCGGAATGGATGGATGCCTGTTTCCGTTTACGAGAAATTTATGAAAAGTTCATGGAAGAAAAAGGGAGCTGTTCTCCTGTCTGTTGCCATCGCGGTCCTGCTAAGTGTGACGTGGGTTTCCGGTCAATTTCGCCGTTCTTCGACACCCCACCTTTCCTATCGTGTCCTTGCGGAGTATCCTCACGATAAAAACGCATTCACGCAGGGCTTGATTGTTCATCGGGGAATCATGTTTGAGGGGACTGGCCAACAGGGGAAATCGCAACTTCGTCAGGTTGATCTGAAAACCGGGCGAGTCCTGAAAGCGGTCGCACTTCCGGCCCGCTTTTTTGGAGAAGGGATTGCGATCGCAAATGAGGAACTGTTTCAGCTTACCTGGAAAAGTCGCGTCTGTTTTGTTTACGATCCGAAAACGTTGGAGATGAAACGGACTGTACGCTATCCTGGCGAAGGTTGGGGGCTGACATTCGACGGCCAATCACTCATCATGAGCGATGGTTCGGCGACGCTTCGCTTTTACGATCCGAAAACATTCAGACTGCAAAAACGGATTGCGGTAAAAGATCGTGGCAGACCGATCAAAAATCTGAACGAACTCGAATACATCAACGGCGAGGTCTGGGCCAATATCTGGTATGAAGATAAAATCATCCGAATCGATCCTCAAAGTGGCCATGTGATCGCCTGGATCGATTTGAAAGGGCTCAAACCAGCTTCGCTGAGATTCAAGCGAGAAGCTGTGTACAACGGCATCGCGTTTGATGCGGAGGCGAAAAAATTGTACGTCACCGGGAAAAACTGGTCGAAATTGTACGAAATTGAGGTCGTTTCCCGCTGATTCTCCGCTGTTAGAGGGCAAATCGGTCTTCGCAGAAATGACGAAATCGGTTATTACTTCCCCGTTGTCTGGTGATAAATTCTCTGTTGATAAACTGTAGGTGGGCTTGGAATGTCCCATCTGATTTTTTGACAAGGATGGACTGAGTGAACCCGGTTTATAATCGATTACTGTTGCTTGCCGAAGCTGCAAACGGGCCGCTTGCGTTGGATTGGCGGGAACTGCTCGAAGCGGGAGGGTATATCGGCTATATCATTATCGGGTTGAGCGTGTTGATGTTGACGCTCATTATGCAGCAGTTGTTGACGCTGCGTCTTTCCGTGCTCATGCCCCACTCGCTTGCTGAGCAGGCTCACCAGCTTATTTCAAACGGTCGTTTTGCCGAAGCGAATGAACTGTGCAAACA
>JALWSL010000770.1 GCA_027080405.1 Planctomycetaceae bacterium | reverse complement strand
ATCACGTACTTGTTCCCTATCCTTACGATTTCTATCGCTCCGTCCCTCTTCTCGTATTCTTTTATCAGTTTTTTCATAGCCTTGCTGATCTCTTCGGACTTTAACCCAGAGAGCTTGGCAATCTCGCCCACGCGCATGGGCTTGTCCGTTGAAAAAAGCACAGCCTCCGTGACCTTCATCGCCTCGTCCATGATGCCGCATGCGTTTCAGGATTAATAAATTACTCTATTCTCGATTTTTTGTCCAAAATTGTTAGTTTAGATGCAAAAAAACAAAGTATTTATATTGAGATATTATCCACCATTTTATGAGGCAAAGCATATTTTTAATAACACTATTAGTGGTTATCTTGATATCTGTGAGCATAAGTGCCGTTGAACATGGGCCAATCAGCCTAAATAAAAGGGATAACTTAAGAAGTTATATTCAACCAATTCGCATTGATAACAACACCGAATTTGAGAACATAGCTCAAACATATAATTGGTCGGGAGATGGCTCGCAGGGAAATCCTTACATAATTTCCGGATACGACATCGATGCGCAGGGAGAGGGCTATGCACTCTATATTGGAAATGTGAGTTATTACTTTGCCGTGGAGAATTGCAGCTTTGAAAACACAACTTATCAGTCCGATGATTTCTATGAAGGTGCAGGTATAACTCTTTACAACGTTTCCCATGTGGAGGTTTATAATAATACTATTTTAAACTCCGGTTCATACGGTATATCCGTGCATGAATCCTATGATGTAGATGTGTTCAACAACAATCTGATTAACGATAGCTGGGGCATATTTTTTGACCATACAAATGATAGTAAAATATCGAGCAATGATTTTAATCACACTACTAACTTTACAATAGAGCTTTATGACTCATCTGATAATAATACTTTAGAAAGCAACACCATCACGGGAGATAATTATGATGGGATTGGTTTGGATCATTCAGATAACAATACTATATTTAACAACACCATTGTCCATTGTGGGGGAAATGGATTCTATGTTCAAACCTCCTCATATAATAAGATATTTGATAATGTCATATCTGCCCATGCAACCGGAATAACAATTGATTTGGGAGCGGGGAACTTGATTTATAACAATACAATATCCGAATCAGAGTATGGGGGAATTGAGATATTGAACACTGAAAGCAATATTTTTTATGCGAATTCCATGGAAGATACGGGGTTTTTGATTGATGGAAATTTCTCGGTATTTACATCGCAGAATATTTCAGAGAACAACACCGTGAATGGGAAACCGGTTTATTTCTTCAAAGATGTAAATATGAACAATGCCACCGCTCCCCGGGATGCGGGAGAGGTCATACTCGCAAATGTGAGTAATGTTTTAGTTGAAAACATGGTCATAGCGAACACCACCCTGGGAGTGGAGGCGGGATACTCCTCAAATTTGTATGTGCTCAATAACGTGTTTTCAGATGATTTGGGAGGTGTATTCTTTGAAAATGTCCTTAATAGTGTAATTGCGGACAATACCATAAGCAATAACTCCGGTGTTGGCATATATATGTACGGGGCAGAAAACAACACGATAAAATATAACACAATAGAAAATAATTCTTATTACGGAGTTGAGATATTGGTGAGTAAGCACAATCAAGTTTACAATAACTTCTTCCTTTATAACCATGGCTCCACAAACAGCTTTAATTCAACACATGTTCAGGCCAAGGACTACTCTGGAACGGATGAAATGTGGAATACCACCTACGCAGGTAATTACTGGAGCGATTGGGCTAATAACAATGATACAAATGATGAGAATAATGATGGGATAGTGGATTGGGCTTATCCAATAGATGGGGACTTATGCTATGACCATATACCGTTTAAGACCGAACGCTTTGGATATGTGCCCCATGAATCAATGAGAATAAACAACGACTCGGAGCTTGCCTTGATAGCAGCTAAAGAAGGTTGGTTTGGAAATGGAAGTGCCAAAGCGCCGTTTATAATGGAAGGCTACTCGTTTGATGGGCATGGCTCAAATGTATCAATGTATGTTGGTAATGTATCACTCCATTTTGTAATTGAACATTGCTATTTTGAGAACACATCTGCAAACGAGACGGAATATCCTGATACATATTACGGTGGTTCACTTACTATTTTGAACGTTAAAAATATGGAAATAAGGGAAAACACATTTAAAAATAATGATATTGGGCTATTGGTGGCAGGCTCAAATCATGTGCAAATAGTGAAAAACAAATTCATGGATGGTGGTTGGTGCGGTGCCTATTTAGAGTCTGCAAGTAATTCAACAATAGAGAATAATTTATTTTTCAATATCACTACTGAGGGCTTGGAGATAGGCAGCTCTAAAAATGTTACGGTATCTAGTAATACGTTTAATAACAACGGTGACGGCATTGACCTTGATTCGGATAACGACACCATAGTGAACAATCTTATTAAGAATAGCTATAGCAATGGGATAATGCTATGTGAGAGCAATGGAAATTTCATATACAATAACTTATTGATTAACAACGGTTTATTTTCTGGACCTTACAATGACTACGGCATATACATTGTGACAAATAGCAGGGATAACGTAATCTACAACAATCAATTCTTTTACAACCACGGTTCCCACGATTATTTTAGCTCCGACGCCGTTCAGGCGTATGATGACTGTGGTGGAAATAAGT
>JALWSL010000769.1 GCA_027080405.1 Planctomycetaceae bacterium | reverse complement strand
CCCGGGAAGAATGTTGACCGTACCGCCCCCCATGCGTGCCAGATAATCGACCGCTGCCTGTAAAACCCGCTCGCTGTTGCCCTGCAAATCTCCTTTTTTGATGCCGACACTCAGCGACAGTTTTTCATCCCAGTCCGGTTCATGCGAATCGTCGCCATCGGTTGCCCGCGGATTCGTAACGACCGGGCGGGAACCTGCCCGCCCCCAAGTGGAGAGTCCTATGCTGATCGCCAGGGCAGAAGAACCGAAAAACTGTCTCCGCTTTATCATGCGACAAACCTTTCATGGATCGGACGGAACTGACCGGATTGGAATGGACAGACCAGAATCAAGATGCTCCCGTTATATCTTGCAGGATGAATAGACTCCGAATAACAAAGATATTTTTGATTATTTTCGCAATGCCAATTCTTCCGCATCATCGGGGCACGGCTTACCTGGCAGTCGGGGCAGCGATTATGTCGAGGCATAATGATCGCTGCTGCCTGCCGACACCTTTTACCATCGCTTTGGAAGCGGCGGGAGGTCTTTTCGGATCGTAATAAAGTGGGCGAAGTTTATTCAACTGCGAACTCGCATCACTATCGGAAACGTAATATGTCGCCTTGGCGAGGTGGTTGAAGTCAGAGCCACTTTGCTTCAACAAAGAGTCAAGTGTTTTGAAAATATCCCTGGTCTGTTCCTCACCGTTTCCAGGGCGTGAAGAATACAGACCTGAAATATAAATCCTTTTATCACCATGAATGCGCGCGACACGACTGTAAACGGGAGAAGCCTTCATCCCTTCAGGAGTAAAGTAGGTCACACTTTGGCTCGACTGGCTGACGGGAGCCGAAGCGATCATTTCGATTTCAATCGGATACGCTGAACCGGCCATCCATTCCACATGAGAAACCGCGGGGATCGATTCACCATCGAAAAACTCCGCGATCTGTGCATTAACGATACCAATTTGTTCCATCGAAGGAACAAAGCATTTGTAGGCAACAATGTTCCGACGATCCAGCCCCATTTGCTGAATGGAACGCAGCAAACTTTCCAGTGTTTTTCCTGTTGCTTCTTTCAGATCGCCCTTTTCCGCCTGCCCGGAAACGTAAACGACATCTCCGCGGGGCAAAATTGCAACTTCAGGACAACTTTGCGAGACAGAGGCTTCTTTTGAAACAGTCGATTGTTTTGAAGAAGCGATTACCGCGTCCAACGCCACTTCCGCTTTCAGGTTCGGCAACCGCGTCTGCACAAAAGAGACAGCAGGCAAATTCACTTCATCCAGCCAGTCGTTCAACTTGTTGATGACAACCCGACGGTCAGAGTCCGTTTTCAGATAAAAGTTCAATTTGACAAGACTGTTTTTTGATGTCCCCATTTTGGCGATAATGGCGTCCAACATTTTCAATATCGCTGCCGTTTGATCAGCGGTGCACTCGCCCTGAATGTTCCCACGCGAATCCGTTGGCAGAAGTTGCGTTGTATGGAGCAACTCCGCTCCTTCGACGATAACCGCCTGGGACAACCCTTGTTTTGCGGAAGGTTGAATCCGCTTCAACTGATATCGCTGGGCTATAAGCGCCCCCGGCTCAAACAACAAGGCGAAACAGACCGAAAAGGCCAATAGCAGTTTTGCCTTCATCATCTCTCCTCTTTCCTCAAAAAAGGGGATCGCAGCGTTCAATTGACGAAACAGACGAGCAATATACTATACAGTCAACAGAATTTCCTTATATGAGGCGAATAAAGCGAATAAAATAGGGACTTTTGGAAGTAGAACTCCTGGTTGGAGCTTGCATTAATCGTGAAATTGAGCAAGAATCGCTCAAACGTGATTGTTGAGACGTTCGATGATATGCATAAAGTGAGAGAACAATTTTCGAGACCTTTGAAGGGAGGTGAACCTGCGTGGTAAAGTTGCGTCTTCGTGATGGCGAATCGGTCAATGATGCGGTGAAACGTTTTCGAAAACTGGTTGAACATAGCGGAATCAAGAAGGAAATGCGTCGCCGGGAGTATTACGAAAAGCCGAGTGAAACGGCTCGCCGAAATCGCCGACGAGCAGAACGCCGCGAGAAAATGAATCGCCCCCGTTAAGGTCTGATTCAACAGGATGGCAAATAACGAAAGCACACCCGATTATACGGTGTGCTTTTTTTATTCAACCACCTCAAACAGGGATTTCCCGTCAGGACTCCCGCTCGATTTCCAGCCAACCGGAATAGAAGGTGCGACCGCCAGGGTGGAAGGGTGGATTCGGAAGGGCGAACAGCAGGCTCCACTTCCCGGTCGCTTCCACAATCCCGGCCTCTGTTTTGTCAATCCCTGCATTCCTCTTTAGCCCAATGGCGAATTTCTTGACAACCTCCCCCCACTCAAACAGAATGTAAACAGTTTGAGCCCAAACAGAATGTACACAGTTTGAGCCGTGTAAAAGACATACCAATCTGTTGCTTCGGCTCAATTCAAATTGTGCTGTGAACCCAAGAATGCGACGAGGCCGTCATGTTTGGCTGGTGGAATACACAGATCTCGGTCGCGGTTGTCATTGCGATTCTCGCATTGCGGTTCATTGGCCAGCCGGTATGGGATCGGTATGTGGGATGGCATATGCGCATCCGTCATCATGTCTGGTCTCTTCCTGTTCTCGGGCTCTTTGGATTGGTGGCGGGGGGCCCTGCCCTATTTTTCGGGCAGGCTT
>JALWSL010000768.1 GCA_027080405.1 Planctomycetaceae bacterium | reverse complement strand
GTGATTAACATGCGGGCAGAGCGTAGCGATTCCCGACTCGATGGTCTGCTTATTCTGTACGATTCTCAGGGAAGAGAGGTAGGGCGTAATCGCCAGCGTTATGGACGCGATCCTTTTCTCGAATTGAATGCGAAACAGGACGGCGACTATTTCCTGGCGGTTTCCGACATTCTGTATCGCGGCGGAGCGGAACATTTTTATCGTTTGACGGTTTCCGATCGACCACATATCGACTTCATCTATCCACCGGTCGGAGAACCTGGCTCGACCAGCAGATATCAAATTTTGGGCAGAAATCTTCCGGGCGGTTCATTGGGAACAGGCCTTCGTTTGAACGGTCAACCGCTCGAAATGATTGAAACGGAAATCACACTGCCTGCGGTCGCCTCTACACCTGCCAGCTTTCATCCCGGTACCCCGCGGCAGGGATTGCTGCCCGGTTTTGATTATCGCCTGGAAGGTTCCAACAGTTTCCGACTTGGCTACGCGACAGCCCCCGTTGTTTTGGAAAACGAACAGTCAACCTTGCAGGAAGTAACGATCCCCGCGGAAATTGCAGGACGTTTCGAGCAGGCGAACGATGAAGACGTTTTTCAGTTTCGCGGCGAAAAAGGAAAAACGTACTGTGTTGAGGTGATCGCCGACCGAATGGCGTCTCCTGTTGATTCCTACGTAGTTGTTCATTTCGTCGATCAGGATGAAAAAGGAAACCAGAAGTTTGTTCAAGTTGCCGAGAATGACGACATTCCCTCTTTTTTTAGCCCCAGCAATCTGGACGCCACCAATATCGATACAAAGGATTCTGCGCTCACATTCAAAGCGGAAAAAGAGGGGCTGTACCGGGTAACATTGGTCAACCGTTACGGCAATGGCGATACGGATATCCTGTACCGTCTGGCGATTCGCGAACCGAAGCATGACTTCCAACTGGTTGCCACTACCGAACGCCCATTGGCAAACAGCCGGGCCGGGTATGCCGCCACGCCTGTGTTGAGACGCGGAGCGGGATGGGGGATCAGAATTCTTGCCCCCCGGCAAGACGGTTTTGAAGGTGATATCACGGTCACTGCTCAAGGCTTGCCCGCTGGTGTGCAGGCCCAACCGCTGGTTCTATCCGGCAAGACGGATCGTGGAATTCTGGTTGTCATGGCCGATGAAACTATCAAGCGGTGGGAAGGGATTATCCGCCTGGTTGGAAAAGCAAAGATAGATAACCGTGATGTCATCCGGGAAGCAAGGCTCGCTACACTCGTCTGGGATCATATATTCGCCGATTCGATCCGGGTTCGCTCACGTTTAACGACGCAAATCCCTCTTTCTGTTATCGATCAGGAACAGGCCCCGGTCAGGTTGCTGGTTGATTCCGACAAAAAAGAGTGGACCGTCGAAATAGGCCAAAAGCTGGAAATTCCTGTCAAGGTGATTGATCGTGGCGTTCGTAAAGGAAATCTGACGGTTGAACCTTTCGGTCTGTTCGGGCTGCTCCGCTCTCCTCCGAAAATCAACATCGCTGAAAAAGAGAGCGAAGGAAAACTTGTCATCAATTTTTCTCCCAATGGCAATTTCAAGGTGGAACCGGGACGGTATCAATTTGCTCTGCGGGGAACAGGCGTCACACAATATCGCCACAATCTTCCAGCGAGCATCAAAGCCAAGGCAGACCTGAAGCGGATCGAAGCGATCATTACAAAAATTAAGGCGGAAAAAGAGGCTCTCGAAGCGAAACTGAAATCTGCCAAGCAGAGTCATGAACAGGCCCGGCAAAAAATGAAAACGGCTGCTGCCGAGAACAAGACATCGGTTGAAACAGAGTTGAAAAAGAGAAAAGCAGAACTCGATAGCGTCACCCAGAGTCTGAAAACAGTAACCGGGAAATTGACAGCAGCTGAGAAGGCTCGGCAAGAAGCAGAGAAAATGGTACAATCGACCGAAAAGCGGGCAGCCGAAAAAAGCGAAAAGTTTGCAGCCTGGTCGGAACAGATCACCGTTGTTGTCAAAAGGAAACCGAAAAAATAGGTCTCAAAATGGCACCAACAGGGCTGCGCACTCTGTGGCAATTAAAAAACCTGCCACTTTTGCGCAGTATTTCGTTGACAAGATATTAATAATTTGCGAATGCTTCGAAAGTTTTCGCTGTTAGTAGCACAGATGAATCAGACCGAATCAGGCAAGCAATCGAAGCGTTCCGAACAGCATCGTTCCCAGAATATCGGCTGGTTGAGGGCGGCTGTGCTAGGGGCGAATGATGGCATCGTTTCAACCGCTTCTTTAATTGTTGGTGTTGCCGCTGCGGAAACATCTCACCAGAGTATTCTTGTGGCCGGTGTGGCTGGTCTGGTCGCCGGGGCGATGTCGATGGCCGCGGGCGAATATGTTTCAGTCAGTTCCCAGGCAGATACCGAAAATGCGGATCGCGAAAAAGAAAAAAGGGAACTGGAATCGGATTGGGATTTTGAACTGGATGAGCTGACCGACATCTATGTTTCTCGCGGATTGGACAAAAAACTTGCCCGCGAAGTTGCGATGCAGTTGATGGAACATGATGCCCTGACAACGCATTTACGTGACGAACTTGGCCTGACCGAACAGATGGCTGCCCGACCGATTCAAGCCGCACTGGCTTCTGCAGCCAGTTTTGCAGTTGGCGCCATTCTGCCCCTGATCGCGGTTCTATTGGTACCAATCAATTACAT
>JALWSL010000767.1 GCA_027080405.1 Planctomycetaceae bacterium | reverse complement strand
CATTCGCAACGCCTACAACGGAAAGGAAAATACAGGTTACTGGAATGTCAAAATCGTCAAAGATGGAATGTACGAGATTGCGCTGCGAAGATGGCGCAAAGTGATTGATCACCCCATCACGGCCCCGTTACCGCCCGGCAAGGATGTTCCCGGCGTCAAAGCCTACCGCGCGACTGCGGGAAAGGCGATTCCTGCTGTCCGGGCGAGTCTGCAAATCGGCCCATTTCGCGAATCGAAACCCGTTCCTGAAGACGCCACCGAAATTGTCTTTCGCGTTCCCCTCAGGGCAGGAAAAACAACGATGAAAGCTCTGTTTCATACAAAAACCGGCGAAGAATATGGTGCCTACTACGTGTATGTGACGAAAAAGAATTAAAAAATCTGCCAGGAACCCCCAGAAGAGGAGAATCCTGACTGGTTTCCGGAACTCTGTCAGATTATCATCTTGCGAACCTGTTTCCTGCAAAGCAGGTCTAATGTCAAGGAACGAGAGGTCGCGCGGGATTTCGTCCCGGAGGCGATAGAAGCACGCCCCGATAGCTCAATTGGATAGAGCAACGGCCTTCTAAGCCGTAGGTTCCAGGTTCGAATCCTGGTCGGGGTACTCCCGGTTGCTGTCAACCGAGTACCATCAACAGACTCAACTACCGTCGAGGATACTGACATCGCGATGCAGCCAGTTGCAAAGGCATCGGTCAAATCCAGTCGGCCCATAACCGATCAGCGAAGTCAGATCAACAGAGTCCCGTTGGTCAAGTCTCACCAATGGGATAGCTGGTTGCAGTGGAGTCTCTGGTAACAGTTGAGTCGGGAGCGTGAACGAGTCTGGATCACCCAAAAAGCCAGTCCCCGGAATCGAACGGTAAACAAGGCAACGCCGTGTATCAGGTATGGGGGTTGCGTTGGCGTTCGCTTCTACTTTTTCTTGCTTGCTTTCGCCCAGGTGTCTCTTAGTGTCACCGTTCTGTTGAACACCGGTTTCTCTTTGGTTGAGTCCCTGTCAACACAGAAGTAGCCGAGTCGTTCAAACTGAAAATGATCGCCCGGTTCGACTTCAGCCAGGGACGGTTCCAGCTTGGCATGATCGACCAGAACCAGCGAATTCGGGTTGATGTGCTCTTTGAAATCTTCTCCTTCAGCGAGATCATTCGGGTTCTCGATGCGAAAAAGATGATCGTAGAGTCTCACCTGGGCGTCAACAGCATTCTCCGCACAAACCCAGTGAATGGTCGCCTTCACCTTGCGACCATCCGGCGCGTTGCCCCCTCTTGTTTCCGGATCGTAGGTGCAAAGCAGTTCAACGACTTCACCAACATCGTTTTTGACAACCTCTTCGCACTTCAAAAAGTAGGCGTAACGCAGACGCACTTCCCGACCGACCGAAAGTCGGAAGAACTTTTTCGGCGCATCCTCCATGAAATCGCTCCGTTCAATATAAATCGTTCTCGAAAAGGGAACTTCCCTTTTGCCGGCCGATTCGTCCTGCGGATTGTTGACAGCATCGAGTTGTTCAGTCTGCCCCTGCGGATAATTCGTAATCGTTACCTTCAATGGATCCAGAACCGCCATACGTCGCTGTGCGCAACGATTCAAATCTTCCCGCAGCGAGTTTTCGAGAAGCGCCAGATCGGTCATGCCGTTGTATTTGGTGACACCAATTTTTTCGCAAAACATCCGTATCGACTTCGGTGTGTAACCGCGACGACGCAGTCCCGCCAGCGTTGGCATGCGGGGATCATCCCAGCCGGTGACATGATTTCCCTCAACCAACTCGAGCAGTTTCCGCTTGGAAAGCACCGTGTAAGTCAGATTCAGCCTCGCAAATTCGTACTGCCTGGACGGGAAAATGCCGAGCTGCTCGATGTACCAGTCGTACAGCGGGCGGTGAATTTCAAATTCCAGCGTGCAGATCGAGTGCGTCACTTTCTCGATCGAATCGCTCTGCCCGTGCGCCCAATCATAGATGGGGTAGATACACCAGTCATTCCCGGTGCGATGATGTTTCGAATGCAGAATGCGATACATGACGGGATCCCGCATGTTCATATTGCCGGCTGCCAGATCGATCTTGGCCCGCAACACGTGCGTCCCGTTCGGAAATTCCCCCGCCTTCATCCGCCGAAACAGATCGAGATTTTCCTCGACAGACCGATCCCGATGCTCGCAAGCTGTCCCCGCCTGTGTGACGGTACCACGATGAGATCGCATTTCTTCCAGCGAGCAGCTATCGACATAGGCTTTCCCCTGTCTGATCAGTTCTTCCGCCCACTGATAGAGCTGCTCGAAATAGTCACTCGCATAACATTCCCTGGCCCAACTGAAGCCGAGCCAGTTGACATCCTCCTTGATCGAATCGACAAACTCAGCTTCTTCCTTGGTCGGATTGGTATCATCGAAGCGAAGATTGCACTGGCCATTGAATTCGTTGGCGATCCCAAAATTCAAACAGATGCTTTTCGCGTGACCGATATGTAAATAGCCGTTCGGTTCAGGGGGAAAACGTGTCTGAACCCGGCCCCCATGTTTTCCAGCTGCGACATCACGGGCCACAATTTCCCGAATGAAATCGAGCGGTTTTTCCTGTTCCGGATTGTTCTGGTTGTTATCGTCGCTATCGTCCTGACTAGCCATTATGCGACTTCTCCTTGCCTGAGTATTTCCTGTGCCCTGTTTGACCAGCAATGCACGGTATTGATT
>JALWSL010000766.1 GCA_027080405.1 Planctomycetaceae bacterium | reverse complement strand
TCGTTAAGCAGGGCGAATTTCGGTTTGAGCATCGCCAGTTGCAGAATTTCCATCCGTTTTTTTTCGCCGCCGGAAAAGCCGTCGTTCAAGTATCGGCGGGCAAACTCGGCGTCCATATTCAACTGCTTCATCGTTTCACGAAGTTCGGTGCGGAACTCCCGCATCGAAATCAGACTTTCGCCCTCTTTACGTTCCGGGTTACGGACATTTGAAACCGCAAGACGCAGGAAGTCTGCCACCTTCACTCCCGGAATTGTGACCGGATACTGAAAGGCGAGAAACATGCCGAGTCTGGCCCGTTCACATGGATCAAGCTCGTTGATGTTAGTTCCATCAATCGAAATCGTTCCCTCGGTGATCTCGTATTTGGGATGCCCCATTAACGCATAGGCGAGTGTACTTTTCCCGGAGCCGTTCGGCCCCATCAGCGCGTGAATCTCCCCCTGTGCGATTTCCAGATTCACTCCCTTGAGGATCGGGGTTTCGCCAACACGAACATGCAAATTTTCAATTTTCAGTTTTAAGCTCATGAGAATTCTGTTTCTATCCTGTTACCAATAACCCGCCCGGCTATGAGAACACGCCGTAACGCAACGGTTTACTCTGTTACATTCCTGTTTCTGTTGTATCCCTGCTTCAGACAACTTTCATCGACCATCGACACTTTTGACGCGTCACGATGCACCCTGCACAGCTACGAAACCAGTTTACCCGATCTCACCCGATTGAAACTGTTTCAAACTTGCAGCAATTGTGCCCATCCACACACCGCTGGGTTAACTCCAGCGGAACTCCCAGTATTTTTTCGAAAACTTCGTGCTCCAGATCACAGATTGAATGACTCTGGCTTGCCAGTTCGTGATACGGGCAGTTTCGTTCTACCAAAGCCCATTTTTCTCCATTTTGGACGATTTCGACATTAAAACCATGCGAGGAAAGGACATCTTTCAGCTCCTGCAACCGAACGGCAAGCCCTTCGCCTTCGACCGATTCGCCATACCTCTTAACCAGCGTGTCGCGCAATTGGGCCATAACAGACCGCTTTATCTGCTCATCTTCAATTGAACTGAGCTGTTCCCACAAAATGGTTGCCAGTTCGATATAATTATCCCCCAGAAGTTTTTGCCCCTGCTCAGTCAACTGATATTCATGATGTGGGCGGCCCCGTGTGGCCCGTACCGATTTACGCGAAACAAGCCCTGCCGCCTGCAATCGCAATAATCGCTGACGAATGGCAGTTGCCGTAACCCCTTCCATGGAACAAAGTTCCGGAACGGTCGCGGAGCCGACCCGGTGAAGGTCAGCCAGGAATTGTCGGTCAGCATTTGCGATATTTGTGTCCATTTAGTCGATTACTTTACTGCAGAGCCGCCATTTATCCACCCAAAAGATCCAAAACGGAGATTTCCATCACCTCGATTGTAGTAAAAAGAGCAATTAAAACAACTCGCATTGCGAAAATAAATTGAGGAAGTCTGCTAATCACAGTTCCGTCTTGTGTCCTGATCTGATAAATTCCGCGTGATCGACGCGATCGGACAACTTGAAGGGCACAACAGGAGAGCACCGATGCACAAATCTGAAAACTGGGGAACGAGAATCGGCGTAATTTTGGCGGTAGCCGGTTCTGCGGTCGGATTGGGAAACTTTCTCCGCTTCCCCGGTCAAGTTGCCCAGAACGGCGGCGGGGCGTTTATGATCCCCTATTTTGTCGCGCTGCTTCTTTTGGGAGTTCCGCTTTGCTGGGCGGAATGGACCATGGGGCGATACGCCGGAACGCGTGGGTTTCATTCTGCCCCGGGCATTTTTTCCGTCATCTGTAAGACGAATAAAGCCCGTTATTTAGGGACAATTGCCCTGCTGATGCCTTTGGTCATCTACATGTATTACGTCGTGATAGAAGCCTGGTGCTTGGGGTATGCGATCTGCTATCTGGATGGTTCCCTGATGCCGGAAAATAACCCGGGCAGTTACGAAGATTTTTTCGCTCATTTTACCGGTCAGGGAACTGATGGCGCTCTGTTGGGGCCAGATACCCGCTGGTTTCTGGGGTTGCTGCTCCTGATTTTTGGGTTGAATTTCGTATTCATCTACCGCGGTGTCACGAAAGGGATTGAATCTTTTTGTCGAATCGCGATGCCTGTCATGGCGGTGCTGGCGGTGCTTGTTTTAATTCGTGTGATGACATTGGGCACGCCAGACCCGACAAAGCCGGATCAAAATTTGATCAACGGATTGGGGGCGATGTGGAATCCTGATTTCGCCGTTTTGTCGACCCCGAAAACCTGGCTGGCTGCATCGAGTCAGGTTTTTTTCAGTCTTTCGGTCGGCTTCGGGATTATCATCAACTACGCCAGTTATTTAAGAAGAAAGGACGATGTCGCGCTAAGCGGTTTGACGGCCAGCAGCATGAATGAATTTTTTGAGGTTTGCCTGGGCGGCTTGATCACGATTCCGGCTGCGTTCATGTTTTTGGGAGCCTCTGCGACAGAGCAGGGGACGTTTGGACTGGGCTTTGTTGCGATGCCTTCTGTTTTCGCGATGATGCCGATGGGACAACTGTTTGGATTTTTGTGGTTTTTCATGTTGTTCATCGCAGCGATTACCAGTTCCCTTTCGATGCTTCAACCGGTGATCGCTTTTTTCGTAGAAGGGCTTGACATGAAAAGTCCTGCCTCTGCGACCATTCCTGGAATGATTT
>JALWSL010000765.1:8659-10683 GCA_027080405.1 Planctomycetaceae bacterium | reverse complement strand
CTTTGAAATATCCACGGCTCGGTCCTGCATTACTGAAGCTGGCTGATGGCTGGAATTGCAGAGCCTAACATCGTATCCTATGTTGCGAGTAGATGGAGGTCTCCCGCTGTCCGCGGAATTTTCGGGTGCTTTTTCGGGCCGATGCCCTGCGATTGCGACTGGAATGTTTCCCTTGGAAACGATGCAGTCGAGTTGGACGGGGCGGCGAGACGCGAATGGTGACACTTGCAAGCTGTATTGAAACAGGACATTTGGGGATTGGGTTAATCGGGGATTGAATTGAAGGGAAAAGGGCGTTCCATGCTGCGAAAAACCATACAACTTCTGGTGACTGCCTGCTTTATTCTGGTCGGGAGAATGACGCCGCTCGAAGCTGCAACACCGAATGTCATCTTCATTTTGACGGATGATCAGCGCTGGGATCAGCTCGGGTGTGAGGGACATCCCTATTTGAAAACCCCCCATATCGATCGGCTTGCCAGAGAGGGGGTCCGCTTTTCCAATATGTTTGTGACAACCTCGCTTTGTTCGCCCAGTCGTGCTTCGTTTCTCTCCGGCTTGTATGCGAACACGCATGGAGTGACCAACAATTTCACCGATTACCCCCGCGATCTGGCGAGCTTTCCACGTCGATTGCAGGAAAGCGGTTATGAAACCGCTTATATCGGAAAGTGGCACATGGGAGAAGCGGACGATTCCAGGCGGCCCGGCTTCGATTACTGGATCACCCACAAAGGACAGGGGAAATATTACGGTACCACCTTCAACGTCAATGGTACCCGTAAAGTTGTGCCGGGGTATTACACTAAAGTCGTTACAGATATGGCGATTGACTGGCTGAATAAAAAAACACGCTCAAAACCGTTCCTGTTGATCCTGGGGCATAAGGCTCCCCATACTCCTTTCACTGCGGAAAAGAAGTACGAGCATGTTTTTGATGGGATTGAAGTCAATTATCCCCACAGTGCGTTTCATCTGGAGGGAAAACCGGAATGGATCAAGCAGCGTCTCGACACGTGGCACGGTATTTATGGCCCGTTATATGGCTTTCGCGAAAAGTTTCCGGATCGCAGTGCGGCGGCCGTTCTGGATTTTGAGCGATTTTCAAAATCCTATACGGCCAGCATCATTTCAGTAGACGATTCGGTCGGGCGAATTTACGAGACACTGCGGAAAAAGCGTCTGCTTGAAGATACTGTCATCATCTTTGCTGGCGATAACGGGATGTTTCTGGGAGAGCACGGAATGTCCGACAAACGGGCCATGCACGAGCCTTCTATTCGTGTTCCCTTGATTGTCCGTTATCCGAAATTGGCCCGCCCCGGAACCGTAATTGACCAGCAGGTATTGAATATTGACCTGGCTCCAAGTGTGGTTGAACTCTGTCACGCTCCGCCATTGAAAAACATTCATGGAACCTCGTGGGTGCGGTTGTTGAAGGGAAAGACGGAAGGATGGCGCACCGCCTGGTATTACGAATACAATTATGAAAAGCAGTTCCCGTACACGCCGAATGTACGGGGGATTCGTACTGACCGCTGGAAGTATATGCGTTATCCTCACGGCGACGGGAAACCGGATCGCCATATGGCGGAACTGTACGATCTGAAAAACGATCCCGGCGAAAGGGTCAATTTGATCAATAGACCAGAGCATAAAGAGTTGATTGCCCGGTTGAAGAAGCAACTTGATCAACTGATAGCGGAGACAGGCGGAAAATCCTGGGAAACAATGCCTTTGGATGAAGGGATCAAGACGAAACTCCCTGATAAAGACATTCGATGATTCCTGTTCGGTTCTGATCACCGCAGTGGCGGGCGGGTTGTGCGGCGATGTCGCGTCGGTTCGGCTGGCCGGTTGTCAAACGGGACGTGAGGGCCTCGGCAATATGAAACGGTTATGAAATAATATGGGAAATAGAGGGAACCTGATGCTCGTTCGAGGGATTCGTGGGGCCATTTCGGCAGATGAAAATACCCGAGAAGCAATTCTGCGGGCAACCAATGAGTTGCTTCGGGAAATAC
>JALWSL010000765.1:0-8649 GCA_027080405.1 Planctomycetaceae bacterium | reverse complement strand
GTGTGAACGGGATTGAAGATTTTGGAGAGATCGTTTCAGCTGTTTTTACAACAACTCCCGACCTGACAGCCAGTTTTCCTGCAGAAGCCGCCCGGGATTTGGGGATGAGCGAAGTCCCACTGCTTTGTGCCTCGGAAATTGCAGTTCCGAATTCGCTTCCCAAGTGTATTCGCGTGTTGCTACACGTCAATACAGAGAAAAAGCAAAGCGAGATCACCCACGTTTACATGAAAGAGGCGGTAAAACTCCGTCCTGATATGTCCAGCGCCCAATAGTCATGATCTCCGCTAGATCCAGGTTATTTCTTTTGGCGTTCACGTGGTGTTCTCAGGGCATGTGGTTCCACGATCGAGTGGTAGAATTCCGGCCGTCGATCCGCGAAACGGTCGATTTCATTCGTCCCTTTTACCCGGATGATGTGCTTCTGTCGAGCCAGTTCAACGTCGATTTCTGCCACCAGCAAAGTTTCCTCTTCAGCCGAGGCCGATACAAGTATATTTCCGCCAGGATCACAGATGCAGCTTCGACCGATAAACGTGACTCCCCGTTCGGTTCCAATCCGATTGATTGCCGCATAGTAAAGGCGGTTTTCCATTGCACGCGTGCATATCGCTGTGGGAGTCATACACGCGGCACCGGGCGGCCAGTTCGTTGGCAACGCGATCAGGTCGGCTCCCGCCAAAGCCAATGAACGCGATGCTTCCGGAAAAGCTGAATCGTAACAGATATTCATTCCAATTTTGACTCCCGATACCTCCTGAACCGCAAATGGCCGGTTTCCATAGTCGGTAAATTGATCAACCCCCAGGAAAGGAAGATGTACCTTGCGATAGGAACCGACCACCCCATCGGGCCCGAGCAATACTGCAGCATTGAAGAGTTGGTCGTCCGCGATTTCAAGATAACCAACGATGCAATGCAGGCTCAACTGACGACAAACCGATATCAATTGGCGTTGGGCAGGTCCATTTTCCACCTCTGCGTATTTGAGGGCCTCACGCCGGGATTCGAAGCAGTAACCGGTGAGCGAACATTCCGGAAAGATGACCAATTCCCCCGCCTCTCGGGAAGCGGCATGCAGTTTCTCGGTTATTCGTTCGAGATTCGTCTCGACGGCCCCGAGCTGGATATCCATTTGTACGCCAACAATTTTCATGGTGATATTTTCCGTTCTCACTGGCCTGAAAAGTCTGCAACCAAACTGTTGCGCCTTGTAATATTTTCATGTAAGATTCTACCTGTCACCCGACTGTCACCACAACGTACCGTCGTACCATTCGGCATCGCACTGAAATAAAACGCATTGAAACAAATAGAGCAAACCGAAACTGGCCAGAACAATCGTGAACAACTTCCTGTCGCCGCTTACGTTTCATCATCAGGTATCCAGCAAGCCGCGTCTTGCGGTGATGATGGAATTCCCGAGTCTTCTCGGTGGCGAACGATCGTTGTTGGCAGTCATGACGCTTTTAAGACAGTGCTACGAATTTTATCTCTTCGCGCCCGGTCACGGTCCGCTTGCAGATCATATCAAAACGACAGGCCTGAATCACATACCGTTCAATTTTCGAAACGAACAGGGAATACGCAGGTCAGATGAAGAATTGCTGGATGAATTGCACCCAGTGCTTGCGAAGATCGATTGTTCTCTAGTGCATGGCAACTCGGTATCGATGGCGCGGTTTCTTGGGAGGCATCGGGAACATTTTTCACAGCCCGTGACCTCCCATCTGCGGGATATCATGAACTTGTCTGCGAAGGCGATTCAGGATATATCCCGCCTGGATCGGTTGATTGCAGTTTCTGCTGCAACAGCGACCTCCTATCGTAAGCAGGGAGTTGACTCGAACAGGGTAGAAGTAGTTTATAATGGCATCGATACTGATTCCTTTCTGCAAGATTCTCCGATGAATATGCATCAGGAACTGAATCTGCCCTGTTCGGTTCGCTTTGCCGTGACTGTTGGTCAAATCGGCTTGCGTAAAGGGCATGATGTTCTCATCGGAGCGATTCCGCAAATTGCCGAGTCACAACCCGATTGGCATTATCTGATTATCGGTGAGCGGCATTCAACGAAAGCAGAAAGCAGACTTCATGTCGAAAGGATGCTGCAACGGTTGAAAGAAAGCGGAAACGATCATCGTGTCCATTGGCTGGGATATCGAAACGACGTTGCCCGACTGATCGATCAGGCCGACCTGCTGATTCACCCCTCTCGACAGGAACCATTCGGCAGAGTCCTGTTGGAAGCGGCTTCTCTGGGAAAAGCGATTATTGCAACTGACGTTGGGGGAACCAGTGAAATGCTCGTTCATCGAAAATCCGCTTGGCTGATCCCGCCTGGTGATGCAGCCGCCATTGAGGAATCCTGCCTGAAACTGATGGCCGATCCCGGTTTGCGAACCCGTTTGGGTAACGAGGCAAAACAACGGATTAACGAAAGATTCAGCACTGAAAAATCCGCCCGCGATCTCGCATCGATCTGGGAACGATTTCTTTAATGTCAAACGTTTGAGTTGATGTTGAACTTTATTCAGCGTTTTCTGCATCACGACATGCCTTGGCGCATTCCCCATCGGTTGCTGCTTGCAGCACTCGACAAGACCGATGTATTGCGATCTCCCACGAATTGACGCTTCATGGCGCGTTTCGTGTGCTGGTATTGTCGCCCGGTGACGATGGAAAAACATTTTCGAAGGCGGCATATCCTTCCGCAGACTTTATCTTTCCATCACCGGTACTCCTCCCATCAGTCAGTGAGGATATGTAAATGCATGCTGCCTTTAGAATATGCGTCTCTGCGTAGGAGCTATTCAGCCCATTCCGTTTTTCCGTCAAGGCGTGTTGTTTTCAGGTTTTCGTATCTCATTGCAGGGTAGGGAGTTAGGTTTTGGCTGTTTGCTGCGTGATTCACCTGGCGCGTTCAGATGGCATGGAACATGCTAACTCTTCGGGTACTCATTGTTTTGGTTTATCGCCCATGCTCCAACGGAAGGAAGTGAAAGAGGGAAAATGGATCTTCAGAATAAAGCAACTCGGATCAATCTGTTCAATTTATCGACACCGCAAATGCGTGCGTTTCATATGTCGTGGTTTGCTTTTTTTCTGTGTTTTTTTGCATGGTTTGGTGTTGCTCCGTTAATGAAGTTCGTCAAGGAGGAGATGTCGTTAACAAAGGAGCAAATTGGATGGTGCATCATAGGCTCTGTGTCGATCACCATTTTTGCGAGGTTACTGATCGGATGGTTGTGTGATTGGATTGGCCCCCGGTTGGCTTACACATGGCTGTTGATGCTCGGCTCATTACCGGTGATGGGGATTGCGTTTGCTCACGACTACAACTCGTTTTTCTGGTGCCGGGTTGCGATCGGAATGATTGGGGCTGCCTTTGTCATTACGCAGTATCATACTTCGATGATGTTTGCTCCCAATTGCGTGGGAACAGCCAACGCGACGACCGCAGGTTGGGGGAATAGCGGAGGAGGTGTTACCCAATTGGTGATGCCGTTCGTCTTTGCGGTATTGGTTGGCAGTTTGGGAGTCAGTACCTATTGGGGGTGGAGAATCTCGATGATTCTCGCAGGATGCCTCTGCTTTATGACAGGCATCGCCTACTACCTGTTGACACAGGATGCTCCCGATGGAAATTTCAGTGAGCTTCGCGCTTCGGGAAAAATGCCCAGGAAGAAGGAAGTCAACGGGACATTTCTGGAAGCCTGTATGGACTATCGGGTTTGGGCTCTGTTTCTGATTTACGGTGCCTGCTTTGGTGTCGAGTTGACTATCAACAACGTTGCTGCACTCTATTTTGTCGACTGCTTCGATTATTTCAGGAAGATGGATCTGGTCAAGGCGGCAGCAATGGCCGGGCTGTTTGCAAGTATGTTCGGATTGATGAATATCTTTGCACGAACATTAGGTGGCTATTTTGGCGATAAGTTCGGGGAAAGGTGGGGACTTCCCGGAAGAGTCAAATGGCTTTTTATCGTGCTCTTTTTTGAAGGGCTCGCCCTAATCGTGTTCTCCCAAATGAATATCCTGGTTTTCGCCATTCCTGCAATGATTCTGTTCAGTCTTTTTGTCCAGATGTCAGAGGGGGCCACATTTTCTGTTGTTCCCTTTGTTAACAAGAAGGCCCTTGGGTCGGTTGCGGGTATCGTTGGAGCCGGCGGAAATGCTGGTGCGGTCGCTGCCGGTTTCTTGTTCAAAACGACAGCTTTCAACTGGCACACCGCTCTGTTGATCCTCGGGATGATTGTCACTGTTGTTTCCTTTTTCAGCTTCGCTGTCCGGTTTGGCGAACAGGCAAGGAAAGAGGCGTCGGAAGCACACAGCCTCGCGATTGCCAGGCGTTATGGGCTGGCCCAGGAAACGGTTGATGAAGTTGGTGTAGAGGATTTGGTTGGAGCTGTCAGTTAAGAAGGCAGTCTGGAGTATGGCTGTTGTTGCCTCATCCCGCCAGCTTTGCGGTTTCCCTTTTTGGTCTGTTGTTCAAATGAAAAATGAGAATCAAGGAGCAGGAGCGCGCTCTCCTCAAACCGTTGTGGTTATCGGCAATGGAATGGTCGGTTTGCGCTTCTGTGAAAAACTTGTTGAATTCGATACTGACCATCAATATCGAATCGTCACATTTTGCGAAGAGCCCCGGGCGGCTTACGACCGGGTCGGCCTGACATCGTTTTTCGCTCACCGGGATGCCGAGAAGTTGATGCTCGCCCGCATGGATTGGTATCAGGAAAGTGGAATCGAACTGCATCTGGGCGACCGTGCCAATAGCATCGACCGTGATCAGCAGATTGTGCATTCTGATAAAGGTGCACAGGTTGAATATGACATTGTGATTCTTGCGACCGGCTCCTATCCGTTTGTTCCCGGGATACCCGGCGTTGAGAAACAGGGCGTTTTTGTTTATCGGACCATCGGTGATCTTGAGCGAATTATATCCTACGGCAAGAAATCGAAACGTGCCGCTGTTATTGGTGGAGGATTGTTGGGACTGGAAGCGGCCAAAGCGGCATACGATCTCGGTCTGGAGACGCATGTTGTTGAATTTGCTCCCCGCTTGATGCCCCGTCAGGTAGATGACGCCGGTTCACAGATCCTGGTTCAAAAAATTGAGGATCTGGGCGTCCATGTTCATCTTGGTAAATCGACCAAACAGATACATGGCACACACAAGGTTCAGGGCATCGAATTTGATGATGGCGAAAAGTTTGATGTCGATATGATTATCGTTTCAACGGGCATTCGCCCCCGTGATGATCTGGCTCGGGATTGTGGGCTTGCAGTGGGTGAACGGGGCGGGGTTGAAGTGAATTCACTTCTGCAAAGTTCCGATCCGAATATTTATGCCATCGGCGAAGTCGCTTTGCATGACGGGATGGTTTACGGCCTGGTGGCCCCCGGTTACAGCATGGCTGAAACGGTTGCGTTCAATCTGACACGCGGAACTGCCTCGGGAAAGATGCGGCACTTTGCCGGTACGGATCTGTCTACCAAGTTGAAGTTGATGGGCGTCGATGTTGCCAGTTTCGGTGATTACGAGTTGACCGAAGATCAGGCCACCCCACTCGTTTTCGAAGATCGAATTGGCGGAACGTACAAAAAACTCTTTTTTTCCAAAGATGGAACACATCTTCTTGGTGGTATTCTCGTCGGTGATGCGAGTGATTATGCGACGCTGAGCATGCTGGCGAAAAATGGAGAGCCTTTAACCGTCAAGCCACATGAGTTGATCGTTGGCAGTGGTGCTGCTTCGCTGGGCGGTGTTGATGACATGCCCGATTCTGCACAGATCTGTTCCTGCAATAATGTCACAAAGGAAGAGATTGTCTCTGCAATCAGGGAAAAGGATCTCGATTCACCTGCTGCGGTTAAAGGATGCACCAAAGCGGGAGCTGGTTGCGGGGGTTGCCTGCCGTTGGTGACCAGTCTGTTCAAATCGGAAATGAAGAAGGCGGGAGTCGTTCTGACAAACCATCTCTGCGAACACTTCGCTTATTCGCGTACCGAACTGTTTGCGATCATCAAAACGAAGCAGTTGAAGTCATTCAGGGAAATTATCGAACGCTATGGCACAGGCAGCGGCTGCGAAATATGCAAGCCGACAATCTCATCAATTCTTGCCAGCTTGTGGAACGAGAACATTGTAGAAGATGAGCATCATACGTTGCAGGATACGAATGACCGTTTTCTGGCGAATATTCAGCGGGGCGGTCTGTATTCGGTTGTCCCGCGCGTCCCGGGTGGTGAGATTACTCCTGAAAAGCTGATTATTATCGGTGAGATCGCGAAGGAATATGGCCTCTACACGAAAATTACCGGCGCACAGCGTGTTGATATGTTTGGGGCCGAATTGCAGGATCTGCCCGAAATTTGGGAAAAGCTGGTCGCTGCCGGTTTTGAGAGTGGGCACGCCTACGGAAAATCGCTGCGGACGGTAAAAAGTTGTGTCGGGAGCACCTGGTGCCGATTCGGTGTTCAGGATTCGGTCGGTTTCGCGATTCGGGTTGAAAATCGATACAAGGGATTGCGTTCTCCCCACAAGTTGAAATCAGCCGTGTCCGGATGTGTTCGTGAATGTGCAGAAGCACAGAGTAAGGATTTCGGGTTGATCGCCACAGAGACCGGATACAATCTGTTTGTGTGTGGAAACGGCGGGGCAAACCCGCGTCATGCCGATCTGCTTGCCTCTGATCTGGATGAAGAAACGGCCATTAAATACATCGATCGCTTTTTGATGTATTACATTTCCACGGCTGACAAGTTGCAACGGACGTCAGTTTGGCTGGAGACCCTGGAAGGGGGAATTGAACATCTGCGGGAAGTTGTTGTGGAAGACAAGTTGGGGATCGCAGATGATCTCGAAGCGATGATGCAACGTGTTGTCGATAGTTACGCCTGTGAATGGAAGGCGGTTGTCGAGGATCCACAGAAACGCGCAAAATTTCGGCAGTTTGTTAATACCGATCAGATTGAGCCGAACATTGAATTGATTCCACAAAGAGGACAAAAACGCCCGGCAGACTGGCCTGGTGAACTGGTCTCTCTGGAGCAGGCGGAACAGATTGAAAACGATAAACAGTCCGCAGAAGCCGATGGTCAACTGGCACAGACCGAATGGGTACAGGTTGGTGTGGTTGACGACTTCCCCCAGGATGGGGGCGCCACGATCAAGTACGGTCAGGTGCAGATTGCCGTCTTCAATTTCTCCAGCCGGGGTGAGTGGTACGCCACTCAGCAAATGTGTCCTCACAGAAAAGCATTCGTGATGTCTCGCGGTATCATTGGCGATGCAGACGGCAAACCGAAAGTCGCCTGTCCTGTTCACAAAAAAACATTCTCTCTGGAATCCGGGGAATCAACCAGCGGAGATGAATATAGCGTGATGGTTTTTCCCGTGAAAGTTGAACAGGACAAAGTTTTGCTTGAACTCCCGCCTGTTCATGTCCTTGATCGCCTGCTGGCCACCAGGATTGGTCGATGCATGGCAACATCATGCAATCATTCCACAGAGAATGTGCTCCAGGAATCAACCGTCTGATCAGAAAACCTCATGAATAAACAGCTTCTTGATGCAAACGAGTCAAAAGAGTCTGCCTGCAATCAAACGGGCGGGGAGCTCATTTACCAACTGTTGCAAGAGCAGCAGGAACTGACAGCAGTGGAGTCGTTTTCTCGACTTCATTCGGATTCGAATTTGCCGGCCCAGTCGAAATACTACTCCTCACTAATGCCCTCCACTCCGCCGGGAGAAGGAGAGCAGTACGCCTTTGAAGTTGATCTCGATCTGTGTACCGGGTGCAAAGCCTGCGTGACAGCCTGTCATACAATGAATGGACTCGATGAAGACGAAACGTGGCGCAAGGTCGGACTGCTGATTGGTGGGACGGCAACACAACCGGTTATGCAGCATGTCACCATGGCCTGTCATCATTGTATCGACGCCCCCTGTATGGCAGGCTGTCCGGTCGAGGCCTATGAGAAAGACCCCGTAACCGGCATCGTCAGACATCTTGATGATCAATGTTTTGGCTGTCAGTATTGCAGCCTTTCCTGTCCCTATGATGTTCCGCAATATAACGCCCGGAAGGGAATTGTCCGTAAATGCGACATGTGCAGCGATCGTCTTTCGGCATCGGAAGCGCCGGCCTGCGTGCAGGCATGTCCGAACAAGGCTATCGCCATTCAGGTCGTCGAACTCGATCGCGTGATCGAAGATGCGGAAGCGAACGTGTTTCTGCCCGCGGCTCCGGAACCGTGCATCAGCTATCCGACGACAACCTACAAGACAAAAAAAGTTTTTCCCCGCAATATGCTACCAGCGGATTATTATTCGGTCACACCGCAGCACCCACACTTGCCACTGATCATCATGCTTGTCCTGACCCAGCTTTCCGTCGGGGCGTTTACGGTCGGGATGATCGTCGAAAACTTTTTCGATTGGAACGCAACCACATTGATGATGCCGATTCACGCGACAGGGGCCCTCCTTTTTGGTTTACTCGCACTCGGTGCCAGCACTTTGCACCTGGGGCGTCCCCAATACGCGTATCGCGCTTTCATAGGCATCCGTCACTCATGGCTAAGCAGAGAAATTATCGCGTTTGGTCTTTTTGCAGGGACGGCGGTTCTCTACGCCCTTTCCAG
>JALWSL010000764.1 GCA_027080405.1 Planctomycetaceae bacterium | reverse complement strand
TTATCGCAGAGGCGAAGCGGCTCGGGTTGCGGCTGGTGACTGACCAACCGGGACAATCTGGCTGGATCACTTGCCATGCGATCGGGCGGGATGATGCGACGCCATCAGCAGGAATCAATCTCAGCGATCCTGATTGCGAGCGTGGTTACTATCGCGATCATGGTGGAGGTGTTGGTTTGTCATTCTTCGATTTGGCTGTTGAGATGGGGGAACATCCCGATTTTGAATCGGCTTTTCGCCATTATTCCCAACAAGCTGAACCGGATGGCCAGAATCATTCACAAAGGCCACTCCAGCGACGCCAGGCACGATCAAAGCAGAATGGGAATAATCAGCCGGAGAACGCACCGAACAAGCGTAGCGGCTCGCCAGGTGAGTTAATCGCTGAGTATGTTTATCGCGACGCAGAGGGACGCGAAGTCTTCAAGGCGTGTCGGTTCCTGCAATCAGACGGAAAAAAAACATTCCGGCAAATGTCCCTTCAACCTGATGGCTGGAAATCATCGATGCAGGGCGTGGAACTGGTGCCTTATCACCTACCTGAAATCCTTTCGCGACCTGAGGAACGAATCTTCATTTGTGAGGGCGAAAAGGATGTTGATCGGCTGATTTCGGAAGGGATTCTTGCCACCTGCAACTCGATGGGGGCGGGCAAGTGGAAGGCGGAATTCTCAAAGTGGTTTACAGGCCGGGAAATTGTGATCCTTGCAGATAATGACCAGGCGGGCCGTGATCACGCCGAAGATGTCGCAATGAAACTGTACTCTGTTGCAGAATCGATCCGGGTGGTTCATCTTCCGGGGCTTCCTGAAAAGGGGGACGTTTCCGATTTTCTCGACAATGGGAACTCGATTGTTGATCTGTATGATACAGCGGATGAAACCGAATCATGGGAACCGGAGGAGACGAAGGCAAACGACGATGAACCAGGCCACTGCATCGAACCAGTGTTACCATTCAAGCCGTTTCCGTCTCACTTGCTTCCCGATGTCGCCTGTCAAGTTGTCGAAGTAGGGGCGAAGTCAATCGGCTGCGATCCCTGTTTTATTGCCTTGCCGTTACTGGTGGTGCTGGGAGCTGTGATCGGCAACACCAGGCGACTGAAACTCAAACCGGGTTGGCATGTACCGCCGATATTGTGGGGGGCCGTGATTGGAGAATCTGGAAGTCAGAAGACACCTGCCTACAAATTGGTAATGAAGCCGGCTCGCCATCGTGAAATGAAATCACTGGCCGAGTATGAACAGCGCAAATTGGATTACGAAAGAGAACGGGCCTTTTATGAGAAGAGCATGGCAGCATGGAAGCGGGACCGGAAAACAACCGATCCCCCACCGGAAGAACCGACTCTGATCGGACCGGAACGGCTGATTGTGACTGATATCACCGTCGAAGCGATTGCCCAGCGGTTACGGGAAAACCCCCGGGGATTATGCCTGTGCGTGGATGAACTCGCAGGCTGGATCGGCGGGTTCGACAAGTATTCCAACGGTAAGGGGGCCGATGCGGCGCATTGGCTATCAATGTATAACGCGGAGAATATCATTGTTGACCGAAAAAGCGGCAAGGAAACAACATTTGTTCTCAGGGCAGCGGTTAGCGTGATCGGTGGAATTCAGCCGGGCACTTTTCGCCGTATGATGGGAGTGGAGCATCGGGAATCGGGCTTGGATGCAAGGTTGTTACTCTGTTATCCCCCACGCAAACCGAAACGTTGGACCGACGAAGGGATACCGGAAGAAATCGAGCAGAAATTATCTGATCTGATTGGTTATCTTTATCAACTTGATTTTCAGACCGATCAAGAAGGGAATTCCTCACCGATCTGCATCGGTATGACGCCCGAGGCAAAAGCCGTCTGGGTCGAGCACTTCAACCGGCACTCAATCGAGCAAGACGATTTGCATGGCGATTTATCCGCTGCATGGGCGAAGTTGGAAGAGTCCCCTGCACGCCTTGCACTGGTTCTGCATTACATCAACCAGGTCGATCCCTTCACCGATCCAGACGACAACACGCCGATTGATGAATCGATTATGCAAAACGCCATCGGATTAGCCGAATGGTTCAAGCATGAAGCTAGGCGGGTTTATACGATGCTGGGGGAATCGAAAGAGGAATACAAATCACGCCAGTTGCTTGACTGGATTCAAGCCAGGGGCGGAAGCGTCACGGCTCGGGAACTGCAACAGGGACGCCGAGAAGTCAAAACCAGCGAGGAAGCAGAAAAAATACTCGCTTCTTTGGCAACTAACGGTTACGGGAAAATAGAAACGGTTTCCTCTCCCAAAGGGGGGCGGGCAAAGTCTGTTTTTCACTTGTCTACAGTGTCTACGTCTACACAACCCTCATAACCTAACTGGAAAACAGGGGTTCCGTAGACTGTAGACAGCGTAGACACATCAAAAACGAAAGCAAAGAGCAGACATGAAATCATTATTCACCAGGCACTTAACCTGTCCGATCTGTCGCGCCCCCGAAGCGGTCACCGTCCCGACCAAAACCGCGAACTTCTTCCGCTGCAAGGAATGCCACCAAGCTGTTAAACAGGATAAAAGCGGACAACTGGTGCCATGGCTCGATATCTATTCAGCGGGCCGGCGGAAGTAATGCGGGGCCGAGGGCAATCGCATGAATTGGCACGGCAATTGCATTGTAGCAGGATCGGTGTTTGAGACCAGTACGGTCTCGTTATGCGCAGGGATATTTGC
>JALWSL010000763.1 GCA_027080405.1 Planctomycetaceae bacterium | reverse complement strand
AAGGATGGGTGCGACAGGTCGATTTCGGCGAGGACGAGTGTGTTTTTGTTCGTGGCACGTGCGAGCAACTTACCGTTCAAGTTCCAGACTCCTGTTTGCATCCAGTCGTCGTTGACGCTGTAGCTGGCGGTCACCAGATACACCTGGTTTTCAATCACACGCGCCCGAGCCAGATCCGGATCGCCGCCATTGATGGGCATCGCGATAATTTCGGCACCATTTGCCGCCAGTCCGCGGGCCACTTCCGGCATGTGGACATCGAAACAAATCATCATGCCGACCTTTCCGAACGGCGTGTCGAAAACAGGCAACCGATGACCGGGTGAAATGCCACTTCGATACTCATCCCGTGCCAGGCAGGTCTTGCGGTATTTTCCGACGAGTTTTCCGTCAGCACTCAGCAAGACAGCGGTATTGTAAACCAGATGGTCCACCCGTTCGTACAGACTTGTGACGAGGTAGATGTGATACTTCCTGGCAAGTTCCGCCAGAAAATCTGTCGAGGGGCCGGGGACTGATTCAGCCGCCTCAAGATAGGACAGGCCGTTTCCCACGTTGGTGATGCACTCGCCGAATACCGCCAAGTGGGCACGTTGTTTGGCGGCTTCGGCAACGTACGGTTCGAGTTGCCGGCAGTTGTCCAGCGTCGTCTTGCCTCCATGCGGCCGGTAGTTGACGGCTGCAAGACGAACCCGGCGTGGCGGTCTCGGGCCACTTTTGCGGAGCGACACACCGCCCCACTCGACGCGTCCTTGGGGAGCCCAGCGCAGATGCAGATTGATCGTGGCATGTGTGGCATCGATCGGAGCACGATAGATGCCTGTAAATTTCGTCCACCCGCCCGCATCCGTCTTACCATCAGGAGGATAGAATGGTCGCGATCTCACACCGGTTTGCCTGTTGGTGACCAAATTACCATTCGCATCATGAAAAAGCAGTTCGACATAAGTTTGATAGCGGGGATTCTCCAGACCGCAGGTTTTGCGAAACGCTGTGATGCGGTAATGGGCGCCCCCTTCGATTTCGTACGTTTTCACCCAACCGCCGCTCAGGCCTTCCCGTTGATCCTGTTCGATCATCAGCCCGCCGCGACCATCAGGCCCTCCGTTTTGACGCACCGAGAAGGTCGGGCAAATCTCCGCTCGAGGCGAAGCCGTACGCCAACCATTAAACTCCAGACTACTCACCTGCTCTGCTGCCGATACCCAAACGCCACCGCATGTCACCGCGCACAATAACAGGAAGATTCGTCGCATCATGTTGGCTCCCGTTTACTCGAACCGTTTTCATTACTTTTTGTCACACAGCAACTTTCGCATCCGTCGACAGACAGGGCGTCGCATCGTACAAAATCGTACAAGAAAGTGTGTCTGTGTGCAACAAGCGATGTCGTACAACGAGCGATGTCATGGCACAGGCTGCTGCCTACGGACTTTCCGGTGCAGTCGGGGTTTCCTGGCTCTCTTTTTTTGTCCCGTACTCGCCAAGAAAACGGAAGATGACAAAGAACGTAGGGACGAACAGCAGGGAAAATAGTGTCGCTGCACACATTCCACCCACGACCGCGTTTCCCACAGCCTGCCGGCTCGCTGCTCCCGCTCCACTGGCAATCAGCAAGGGGAGAAAGCCGAGAATGGAGGAGATCGCGGTCATCTGAATCGCCCGAAAACGTAGGCGAGCTGCGTTGATGGCTGCTTCCTGAATCGTCTTGCCTTCTTCCCGCTGCTCGCTGGCAAATTCGACAATCAGAATGGCATTCTTACTGGCCAGTGCGACCAACAGCACGATGCCAATTTGCGTATAGGTGTTGTTGTCCATTCCGGAAATCGAGAGAGCGATCACCACTCCCAGTACCGCCAACGGAACAACCGCGATCACAGCCGCGGGCATCGTCCAGCTTTCGTATTGAGCCGAAAGGACGAGGAAGACAAAGAGAATCGCGATGGCAAAGATTCCGTAGGGCGACCCGGCTGCTTTTTCCTGATAAGACATTCCCGTCCACTCAAACCCCATTGAAGCGGGCAGGTTTGCCTTGGCCATCTGTTCCATCAGTTTCAACGCATCGCCTGAACTTTTTCCCGCAGCAGGCTCTCCGTTAATCGAAGCGGTTGGATAAAGATTGTATCTCAGGATGGATTGTGGCCCGAGCGAATAGCTAACCGAAGTGAATGTCCCCATCGGGATCATATCTCCTTTGAGGTTTCGTACATTCAGTTGCAGAATATCTACCGGCGAAACGCGGAATTGATGATCCGCCTGCACACGAACCTGATAGGTTCGTCCAAATGTGTTGAAATCGTTGACATAAGAAGAACCGAGGTACGCCTGCAGGGTTCCAAAAACGTCGTTCAATGGAATATCCATTGTCTTCACTTTTGTCCGGTCAATATCTGCAAACAGTTGAGGAACATTGGCACGGAATGTTGTTGAAAGCGCAGTCAAACCCGATTGACTGTTTCCGGCTTCGACCATCCTGTTTGCCACCGCCCCCAATTCCTCGAGTCCGACATTGCCCCGATCCTGAATTTGCATCTGGAATCCGCCAGCGTTTCCCAATCCGTCTATCGGAGGCGGAATAAAAGCAATCGCAAGGGCGGACTGTATTTGTGAAAGTTTCGCTCTCAAATGTTTGACAATTGCATCCTGCCGTTCTTCCGGTTTTGTGCGTTTGTCCCAAGGTTTGTAGATTACAACTGCCATCGCTGTATTCGAAGCACTGGTCGAACTCAACATCGAATATCCGCTGATTGTCAGCCAGCTTTCCACGCCGGGGGTTTGGCGAATCACTTCATCGACCTGCTCCATCACCGAGTTGGTTCTTTCCAGGGAAGCCGCGTCGGGAAGTTGCACATTCAGAAAACAGTATCCCTGGTCTTCGGTCGGCAAAAAGCCTGTGGGCAACGAAGTGAACCCCCAGCCTGTCAAAAAGACCAATCCGAAAAACAGAACCAGAACCACGAAGACACGCCGAACGAACAGACGGGCGATTGATGAATAGGCTCCCGTCAATGAATCGAACAATCGATTGAAACCGCGAAAGAAGAAGTTCTTTTTCTTTGGAGAAGGTCGCATCAAAATCGCACATAAAGCCGGGCTCAGTGTCAGGGCGTTAATCGAGCTGATGACCACTGCCCCCGAAATGGTCAATGCGAATTGCCGATACAATTGCCCGGTAATGCCGCCCATAAACGCGGTCGGCACAAACACGGCAAGCAGCACCAGTGTTGTTGCAATCACCGGTGCGGTCACCTCTTCCATCGCCCTGATTGCTGCTGCACGGGAATCCAGACCGGCATCGATATGCCTAGCTGTATTTTCAACAACGACAATCGCATCGTCCACCACAATTCCAATCGCCAGGACAATTCCGAACAGCGTAATCATATTGACAGAAAAACCGATCCCGGACATGATCGCGAACGTTCCGATCAGCGAAACAGGAATCGCCGCACAGGGAACCAGGGTCGTTCGCCAGTCCTGCAGAAAAATGAAGATGACCAACACAACCAGACCAATCGCCTGAAACAGGGTGGTATAGACTTCTTCGATCGATGCGGTCACAAACGCAGTTGAATCGAACGGGATACTGTATCCGACGCCTTCAGGAAATGTTTTGCTCAATTCTTCGAGTTTTGCTCTGACTCCATCAGCCACTTCCAGCGCATTGGCCCCGGGCAACTGGTAAATTCCGATCGAGGTACTCGGCTTCCCTTTGAATTTCGATTCATACTTGTACTCCCTGGCTCCCAACTCCACTCGTGCAACATCCTTGATTCTTGTTAACCGTCCCCCTTGAGCCGTTTTGATGATCAATTCTTCAAACTGTTTGACATCTTCCAGGCGTCCCAACGTATTGACGGTGAATTCAAATGCGGTTCCCTCGGGAGCGGGTGGCTGCCCGATTCGCCCCGCAGCAACCTGCACATTCTGTTCCTGAATGGTGCGAACGACATCTTGCGTGGTGACATCGCGAGCTTTCAACTTTCTGGGATCGAGCCAGACGCGCATACTGTAATCAGCCGCTCCGAAGATCGTTACTTCTCCAACACCCTTGATTCGCCCGAGTTCGTCTTTGAGACGAATCGTTGCAAAGTTGCTCAAGTAAAGGGAATCGAACTCGGGCTTGTCCGAGGTCAACGCGATAAATTGCAGAACCGACGTCGACTTCTTTTTCGTCGTAATCCCCTGCCTTCTGGCATCTTCAGGAAGTTTGGGCTCCGCAATCGCAACGCGGTTTTGCACTAGGACCGTTGCCATGTCCAGATCGACACCGATATCGAATGTTATCGTCAATGAATACGTTCCGTCGTCTGCACTGACGGACGACATATAGAGCATTCCTTCAACGCCATTGACTTCCTGCTCGATCGGAGCAGCGACCGTTTCCGCAATGACTTTCGCATTCGCTCCCGGGTAGATAGCGTTCACGACAACAGTTGGCGGCGTTACCTGTGGGAATTTTTCAACCGGCAGTGAGCTTTGAGAAACAGCTCCTGCTATGATGATGACGATGGAAATCACCGAGGCAAAAATGGGCCGATTGATAAAAAACCGAGACATGGCATTCCTGCTCAACTATTAAAAAAATAACAACCTGAAAACGCTTGCGAGGTGCCTTGAACAACGAGTCATTGTTCAGCTTTTTGTGATGGCGAATCGGGTGATTGCTGCTGTTCTGTTTCACCATCATCCGGTTCTGCATGATCCGGTTCCGCATTAAATTTCAGCGTAGTCGATTCTGCCTCTACTTCACTGCCGGGACGGGCTCGCTGGATTCCATCAATTACAACGCGATCATCCACTTCAAGCCCCTGTCTGATGACGATCAATTCTCCATATTTATCCCCCAAAGCGACGTTTTTTCGGATCACCTTTTCCTCATCATCCAGCACAAGCAGATACGCACCGGACTGGTCACGCCCAATTGCCTTTTCGGGAACGAGCAACGCATTTTTCAATTCTCCAATTGGCACACGAATACGAACAAACAATCCGGGGAGCAACTGATTCGACGGATTTTTGAATACGGCCCGCAACTTCAATGTGCCGGTTCCCTGGTCAACGCCTTCCTGATCGACGTAATCCAGGTGTCCCTCGAATGGAAAGCCATCATCTCCGCCCCGCTGTAAAAAGGCTTTTATGTTTTTGTAATCATATTCTCCGTTCTTGCCTTCCGTTTTTTTCTGTTTATCAACAAGGGAGAGAAGATGTCTTTCATCGATATTGAAGTTCGCCCAGATCGGATCTTTCTGGATGATTGTCGCCAGGTGGGTTCCACCTTCAACCAAATTCCCGATCTTGACCTGTGAGTTTGTTATACGACCGGAAATCAGTGCTTTGACTTCTGTGTAAGAAAGATTCAGTTCCGCTTTTTGCAGCGATGCCTTTGCTCGGGTTACATTTGCCGCTGCTGTTTCTTTATCGGCAATTGCGGCGTCAATTGCCGCTTGGGCTTGAAGTCGTGCTGCGAGTGCGCCATCACGAATCGCTTTCGCTTCTTCCCACACGCTTTTTGAAACGACTTTCTCCCGATAAAGCTGTTCCTGTCTTTGGAACTCCGATTCGCTTGCCTCGACTTTCACTTCAGCCGCAGTCAAATCGGCTTTCCTCACTTTGATTGTGGCAATCGCAGACTGAAACGCGGCATTCGCAGCAGCCAACTCTGCCTTTGCTTCATCACGAATGGCAACATATTCATCTTTTTCGATGATGTACAGCACGTCCCCCGCTTTTACATCTTTGCCAGGTTCGAATTTGATCTGTTGCAGAACCCCCTGTACACGCGCCCGAACTTCAGAGCGTCCAACCGCTTCTGTCTGTCCATTCTCCTCCAGGAAAATGCCGACTGTCTGCTGGACAGGTTTGGCAATCGTAACCTTGGGAGGTGGAGGCGGTTGATAGACATTCGGCTCCTGGCAACCACTGGCACATAAAGTTGCCAGGGTCAGGCTCAAACAGAAACACCACGATTCAACGTGAATCATGCGAGTAGCCGCGACAGGACTGAAGGAACTTCTATCTTCGTTCATGGCTTGAAACATGTTCTGGGATACTTGCGATAAAGATTTTGTGAAAGGCTTGAACGTTGCAGACGAATATCGGTTTGGTTGCAGCGGTCAGAATGAACCAACCGCGATCGGATATTCCTGTCAGATCATTGAAACACTCTTATCATTGAAACGCCCTCAAGGGGAAACCGCAAAGGCAAAAGAAAGGTTCGTTGAAAACTGCCGTACCGCATGATTCTGACCGCGCTTTGACCTGAAATCAAGAAACTCCGCTTTATCCCATACAGAATCGTGGAGAATGTTTCGAGGTTCTTGAGGTTCCTGTTGAAACAGCCATTGCATGCGAAAACAGCCATTTCACGTTAGCAAATTGTGCAGATCGAATTCTTGTGCCGATCAGGTTTGGGCAGAACTCAAATTTGGGCGGAACCGGGTAGACAGAATGGGCGAACTTTGGATCGTTTACAGGGCGATCCCTTCATTGCCTTGCAAGCCAGGCCGCTGCAAACTACAAGGGAACCAGATTCGACAGATCTGTACGATTTACCCCAACCGTCCGTTCGCGTAGAGAGAGAATATCGAGGCGAAACCATGGCACACCCCTGGCACGACGTTACTCCAGGTGAAAATCTCCCTTTGGAGTTCCAAACGATTGTCGAAATTCCAATGGGTTCGAGTGTGAAATATGAACTCGATAAAGAGACCGGTCTGCTTCGGCTTGACCGAATGCTCTATTCGGCTGTGTATTACCCCGCCAATTACGGATTTATTCCGCAGACACTTGCGGAAGATGATGATCCGATGGATGTGCTGGTAATGTGCAAGGAACCTCTGGCGCCGTTGACGATCGTCAATTCCCGGGCAATTGGTATCATGACGATGATCGACGGCGGTAAACCGGATCATAAAATCCTCGCCGTCGCGACAGACGATCCAGAATTCAATTACATTATCGAAGCGGAAGAACTGCCTCCCCATCGCTTGAATCAGCTCCGCCGTTTTTTTCAGGATTACAAACAGCTCGAGGGGAAATCTGTTGAAGTGAACAAAATCCAGCCTGTTTCCAGCAGTTTGCCGGTCATTGAAAACTCGCTGGAAGCCTACAGTTCCCGCAGACGTAAAGGATTTGGCTCCTATAACCACTGACCGCCCATATTTCTATTGAAAAAACTGACGAATTGCTGTTAATTGGATGTGAACTGACTAACTTGTCAGCCAACTCACAGGCAAGGCCGTGAGGAGGGGGTATAAAGCTTTTCGGGAGAGAATTTTCAGCGGTTGCGGGGGCGATCCAAAAAATGGCGGGAACGATACCAACCGAGATTCTGCTGGAAGGCGAGATTCCTACCGAGCCGCCTTCACAAGTGGTCAGGCAGAAGCTTGATTCCCGATCGCGGGATGAGATCAAGAAGCTCCATGCCCAGTATGGGAGTGCGGTTCTCAGGCAACAACTCAACAATGTGGGCATTTTGATTTCGTGTGGCCTGGCCATCTATTTCTGGCGGCAGGGGCTTTGGCCGCTGGCTATCGTGTGCGCCGCGATTGGTGGTCATTTTTTCCATACCAAACCGCTTTCGATGCACGATGCCAGTCATGGGACTCTCGATCCGAATCGCAGACGAAACAATTTTTTCGGAATTGTCTGCGGTACGGCTGCGCTGGTTCCGTTGAGTGTCTACCGCTTTGCTCATGCGTATCATCACGGCTATATGTCGACAGAAAAGGATCCAGAACTGTGGCCCTTCAATCAACCGGGGACATCGCGGGCCTTTCGCCTGCTTTGTGCATTTTGTGAAATTTTTCTCGGAGCCATCTATACTCCGCTGCTTTTTTTTCGTTCCCTGTTCACCTGCGGAACGATCAAGAAAAAATTGAGGCGTCAGATTATTGCAGGCTACGGTTTGATCCTTGTTGTCTGGGGAACCGTTTTCTGGCTGGTCAACTATTTTGACCTCTGGGAGCCGTTTCTCGTTGGATTTGTGCTTCCATATTTCTTTGCAGGGATGTACCAGACACTGAACAAATACACCGAGCATATGGGATTACTGGGCGATACGGTTTTATCGGGAACCCGTACGGTTATCCCGGTGACGGCTGTGAACAAGCTTGCTTCGAACATGATCCAGCATGTTGATCATCATGGAACTCACCACCGGTTCGCCCAGATTCCGTTCTACCAGCTTCCCGAGGCGAGCGAGATCGTTTATGGAGAAGAAAGCCCTGAAAATCCGGTTTTCAGGTCGTATTGGGCTGCTTTTTTCGATATGCTGCCCACCCTCCGTGATCCCAAAGTTGGGGCTCAGTGGAAAAAGACCGACCTGAAATGAGCTTGAGCAACACTCAATTGATGAGTCCATGTTGCAGGGCGCATGGCAGGTTTGGCAGGTTCATGTACAACGCAACGCGCCTGACGATGCGACATGGTTGACCGACAGAGCAAATGGAGCATCCACTGTAGCGGCCTGACTATCAAATAAGAGTTTATTTCCGGGCAATATGGGTTTTTCCGGGCATTGGGCAGGAAACTGCGTTGTCGAGATTGCAACTCGAGGGGCCATATCCCGGTTAGCGTGGCCATGTTCCAGTGAGTGTGACGACGAAAAACGAGTTTTCAGACAGAGCCGTCTTTGACAGAGTTGAGGTC
The DNA here is from genome assembly GCA_027080405.1 of Planctomycetaceae bacterium. GTDB lineage: Bacteria > Planctomycetota > Planctomycetia > Planctomycetales > Planctomycetaceae > Rubinisphaera. The sequence continues at coordinate 2,083 of JALWSL010000763.1, read as the reverse complement.
TTTGACAGAATTGAGGATGTGAATGAGTACCGCCGGGGCAGCTTCTTTGAAGGCCGGACATATCGATTCCCGTTACATACGCAACTTTTCGATCATTGCGCATATTGATCACGGGAAGAGCACGCTTGCAGATCAGTTGCTGTTGAAAACGGGGGCGATTACCCAACGGGAATTCAAGGAGCAGATTCTGGATGATCTTGATATCGAACGGGAACGCGGCATCACCGTCAAGGCGCGTGCGGTTGCGATTCGTCATGAACATAAAGGGGAAGTTTATGAACTGAACCTGATCGACACACCGGGGCATGTCGATTTTCATTACGAAGTTTCCCGATCTCTTGCCGCTTGTGAGGGCGCACTTCTGCTGGTCGATGCGTTTCAGGGCGTTCAGGCTCAAACCGTTGCCAATACTTACGCGGCCATTGATTGCGATCTCGAAATCATTCCAGTGATCAATAAAATCGATTTGCCGGTGATCCGTGTCGATGAAGTTCTGGAAGAAATTGAAACCGTTCTGGGGCTCGATGCTTCGGAAGCGCTGAAGATCAGTGCCAAAACAGGGAAGGGAATCGATGAAGTATTCGACGCGATCATCGAACGGATCCCTCCTCCGAGCGGCAAAAAAGAAAACCCGCTCCAGGCACTTATCTTCGATAGCAAATATGACAGCTACCGTGGCGTCATTATCTATATTCGGATTATTGAAGGACAAATTAAAAAGGGGGACAAAATCCGATTTATGCGAACCGGTGGCATTCAGGATGTCATCGAAATCGGGCAGTTCCTCCCGGATATGGTCAGTTGCGACTCTCTTGGCCCGGGACAGGTCGGCTACATTATTACGGGGGTGAAACAGCTTGAAGATATCCGGGTAGGGGACACCGTGACGCTGGCTGGAAGCCCGGCAGCAGAGCCGCTTCCCGGTTATCAGGAGCCCCAACCGATGGTTTTCTGCGGGATGTATCCGATTGAATCCACCGATTTTGAAAAGCTTCGTGATGAACTGCAACGGATGGGTTTGAACGATGCCAGCTTCTCCTTTCAGCCGGAATCGAGTGATGCGCTGGGCTTCGGGTTTCGTTGTGGCTTCCTGGGGATGCTGCATATGGAGATTATCCAGCAGCGACTCGAAAAGGAATCGAATATCGATCTGATCCAGACCGCCCCGAACGTCACCTACGAACTTTTATTGCGTGGCGGCAAAGTCATGATGCTCGACAATCCGCAGGATGTTCCCGATGCGGGCAGTATCGAAGAATTCCGTGAACCAATCGCCCGGGTGAATTTCATTGTGCCGACCTCCAATATCGGCGTGCTGATGCAAATGTGCGAAGACCGTCGTGGCACGTATATCAATACGGAATATCTCGGGCCAGACCGTGCGCAGGTTATTTACGAACTTCCGCTGGCTGAAATCATTTACGACATGCACGACCGTCTGAAGTCGGCAACGCGGGGATATGGCACGATGGACTATGAAATCATCGGCTACAAGGCGGCCGATCTGGTGAAAATGGATATCCTCGTCAAATCGGTCAAGGTCGATGCACTGGCTTCGATTGTGCACCGCTCTGTTGCGGAAAAACGCGGGCGTTCTTTGGTGAAACGGCTGAAGGAGGAAATATCAAAACATCAATTTGAAATTCCCTTGCAGGCGGCTTTGGGAGGAAAGATCGTCGCTCGCGAAACCATTTCCGCGTTAAGAAAAAATGTGACCGCCAAATGCTACGGAGGTGACATCACCCGGAAAAGAAAACTGTGGGCCAAACAGAAAGAGGGAAAGAAGCGGCTCAAACAGTTCGGACAGGTCGAAATTCCGCAGAAGGCGTTTCTCTCGGTACTTGATGCCAACAAAGGTGAATAGGCATAAAGCATGTATCGGAAATGGACATTCGGCAAGCGGAGTTACCAACTGGGTGAATTCCCACTGTTAATGGGAATTGTCAATATCACGCCGGACAGTTTTTCCGATGGCGGACAGTTCTACGACGCACAAAATCACGATCCGGCACCAGCCGTCGAACAGGCTCTGAAGCTGGCTGATGAAGGGGCGGATTTTCTCGATCTGGGTGCAGAATCGACA
>JALWSL010000762.1 GCA_027080405.1 Planctomycetaceae bacterium | reverse complement strand
CTGCTGTGCAGCAGGCTCGTGAGGCGGCTCGACGTTCCGCTTGTAAAAACAATTTGAAGCAGCTTGGTTTGGCCATGCACAATTATCACGATGTCTATCGTGTTTTCCCGCCCGGCTGGATTGGTGCCAACCCTGCCGGGCCTCATACCGGTTTGGGTTCATCCGACCTGACCGGATTCGCCAACGGTTTCGCCTGGGGGGCGATGATTTTGCCCTATATCGAGCAGTCTTCGTTGTACGACCAACTTGATTTTTCCCTGCCGTTGACCGACCCCGCGAACGCTTCTTCTATCAGTGTCAGGGTGGCGACATTCCAGTGCCCTTCCGATCCCAAACCGGATACGGCGGCTGTTATCGACTCCGCGGGCAATTCCTTCACTCTCGGAACCTCCAACTACATGGGCGTTTTCGGTATTCGTGAAATTGATGAGTGTGAAATCGGTAGCCCTCCCCATGTCAGCGCAACCGAACAGTGTAGGGCAGAGGGGGTACTCTATCACAACAGCAAAGTTGCGATCCGCGATATTACCGATGGGACAACGCATACAGTCATGCTGGGGGAACGAACAACATTTTATCCCAATCTGAACACTCGGACGAATCCCTTTTACGGTTTCTGGATGGGATTGGTTCCCAATTCGGACGAGGGAGCCGAACGGTTTCTCTGTCACACCGAACACAATCCCAATCATGCGCTGGCGACGGATAGTGCCGGGATGTCGCTCGGTGATGCGGGTGATTTCGGCAGTTCACACACAGGAGGAGCCCAGTTTGTGCTGGCCGATGGCAGTGTGCGCTTCATCAGCGAAAACGTCGATTCGTTAACCTTCCAGAAGCTGGGCCAAATTGCAGATGGACAGATTGTCGGCGAGTTTTAATCTGAGTTTTAATCAGCCAGCGACAGTTGGCCAGGTAAAGCGGAGGCGTTCTGTACCCAACCAGGTATGGATCGCCTTGTGTCTGCCAGGCCGAACAAAAGTGATGTAAACGATGCCCTGGCAACTGTACGTATGATTGGTGTGAACCGGTCAAATCGGCCTGTTGCGTCTTGACAATCAAGGCATTGCTGATATGTTTAACAGGTGCGGCTCTAATTTCTTGAAGGAGAAGTTATATCGGCTGCAACGAGCGACATCGGAGCGGGTAACGAATCACAGCTTTTTCAGGCTCTGAAAGGGCGCTGAGTGAAGCGGTGGGTTTCCCAGCGGAAAATGGACGGCATCGGTTTTTCTGTTGCCGGTTCTGCGGTTGCTCGCTGTCATCGACCCACACATGTTGGGAGAGGTGCGATCCGGTTTCGTTCCCGGATTGAGCTGGTTATTTTGAGTTGGTTATTTTCTTCACGCTGGATACACACACCTTACACCACTACACGACCTGCGAATACACGACCTACGAAGTTCCTGCTGAGTTCCTCGCCAATACATTTTCGCCTCGGTGAACAGGAAGATTGCCATGACATCAAATTCTTGCCTTTGTCGTTTTTCCGATAACGCCACTGCCCGCCCAAAAATTAGCGTCAGCGCTCGCATTTTTGTTGCAGCTTGTCTGGCGTTGTTCGGAACCTGTGCTACCACATTAACTGCAGCCGAACCGGTCGGGCAGAAATCGGTGACGATTGCGGAGATGAAGATCGAGCCGGTACTTCCGGATGATGACGCGGGAGCGGTTGTTCTTCGAGGCAAGGATGATCGCAGGCAGTTGGAAGTAACGGCGACAATGCGTGACGGTCGACTCATTGATTACACCCGCGATGTCGCCTGGAAGGTCGAACCGGCAGAACTGGCACACGTCGATGCGACAGGGTTGATCATTCCCCAAAAAAATGGCGAGGGTGTCATTGCCGTCAAAACCTCTTTGGGCGTGGAGGTGAAACGACCGTTGAAGGTGACGGGGATGGATGTTGACAAGCCGATCAATTTCAAACTCCAGGTGACCCCTGTTTTCACCAAACTGGGTTGTAATGGCGGGGGCTGCCACGGAAAGGCCAGTGGCCAGAACGGCTTCCGTCTTTCCCTGCTCGGATTCTATCCGAGTGATGACTACGAATTTTTGGTCATGGAGAGCCGCGGGCGTCGCCTGTTCCCCGCTGCTCCCGAGGAAAGTCTCCTGTTGACTAAAGGGGCTGGCATTGTTCCGCATGGCGGCGGGAGTCCGCTGGGTGTCGATAGCGACGAGTATCGATTGCTGTATCGCTGGATCGCACAGGGAATGCCTTACGGCAGTGATGACGATCCTGTCGTCACCAAAATCACCTGCTATCCCGATCAGCGGATTATGGGGGTCGATGTCTCGCAGCAGATTGCTGTTATCGCAACCTATAGTGACGGTCATACGGAAGATGTCACCCGAATGGCGTTGTATGAAGCGAACGAATCGGAAATGGCGGAAGTTTCGGAAACGGGGCTGGTTACAACCGGCCAGTTGACGGGCGAGGTTTCCATCATGGCCCGTTATCAATCTCAGGTGGCGACATTTCGCGCCTCGATTCCCTTGGGAGCGGATACCAGCCGACTGCCTCCGGAAAAGAATCTGATCGACAAGGCCGTCTTCAACAATCTGAGAAAACTGGGAATACCCGCTTCGGAGATGTCTGATGATGCCATGTTCCTCAGACGGGTTTACATTGATATCACCGGTTCTCTGCCGACGATACTCCTTGCGTAGATCTCGGTGGTCGACGAATAATTAAAAAAACACCGCGAACTGATTGAAAGT
>JALWSL010000761.1 GCA_027080405.1 Planctomycetaceae bacterium | reverse complement strand
GTTCAAGCGGGTTCTCGAACAGACAGATCGGGAAACTCCCGAGAATCTCCTTCTGCGGATTGATGCCTGCAATGGATTGATCGTTCGTTCGGCCTTGAAGAAGAAACGTGGTTCGCTCCAACGTTCTTTTCAGGTTCTTATTGATGAACTTGATTTACAGGGTGAAATCAATCTGGATATTCGGGAACAGATTGCAGCCAGGGTCAACGCGGTAACGGAAACGCTGGGCGCGATGCGCTCCTGGTATGCTGTAAAAAAAATGAGCAGGCTCGTTTTTAAAATTGTCTGCAATGATACTCCCGAGGCTCTGGCTCATCGCATTCGGGCCTTAAACAATCTCGGTTCCGCATTGATCGCGGAACGACGCTTTGATGATGCTGCCCATATTTGGCACTGTGCGATTGAAGATCACGGTGTGAAAGCAGCGGAAATCTGCCCGGCCCCGCTGGCGACAATTCATAACAATCTGGCTGAACTGCTCCGCTTGCAGGGGGAATTCGTCCGCTCCCGGCAACATCATCAACAGGCGCTGGAACTGCGGAGCGGCTTTCCTGATGATCACGTCCTGCTCAGGCAATCCCGTTTCAATCTTGCTCAGGTGCAGGCGGAAACCTTCCACTATCACGAAGCAGAACAGAATATTCGCGCCTATCTGGATTCATTCAGCCAGGAGCAGGAAACGCGACTTTCTGCCGACTATTTGCGAGCCCAGGCTCTGCAAGCCCGTTTGCTGATGGAAACCGGTCGATATTTGAGCGCGGAAAAGCTGATCGATCAGTTGGCCCGTTCTTTGCCCGAGGCAAATCAGGAATCGGGAAGACTGGAAGCCGACATCCATCTGATGCGTTTCGAGTTGGCCATCCATGTTCATAAATCGAATATCATTCAGCGGGAATCAGCACGTCTGCCCCAAATTCTCGAACAGGCAGGGCTGCTGAATACTGTTTACGAAGGGCGATTCAACCTGTTGCAGGGAATCCTGGCGAACCAACGGGGAGGCGAGGAAGACTTCGCAAAAGCGGATGAGTTTTTTCACAAGGCGATCGAGCAATTTCGGAACCGCCTGAATCCTAATCATCCATTTTTTGCCCAAACGCTTTTCCATCTGGCCGAAACTTTTTCCCGGTCGATGCGGCAATTACGGGGAGTCCAGACAGCCAGTACCGCTTTATCCATCCATGAACAGAGTTTCGGAACCGACAGCATCCCCATGCTGGTTGGGCTTCTGGAGATGTCCAGAATTCTCCTGCTTCAAAACAGTTACGAGAAATCGAAACAACTGCTCCGAACGGCGATGTCCATCTACAAACAGCATCCTTCGACCTGTGCCTTGTTTGTGATGAATCTTTTTCAGCATCTTGCCCAGACATATTTTGGACTGAACAAGCCGAAGGTCGCAGCCTATTACTACCGGCAGGTATGGAAAACATTGGAAAACTCGATGGAATTGCCTGCCTCACAAAAAATTGAAGTCGTTGATCGTGCCTTCGAATTGTCCAGACAGGTTTCCCACCTGCAAGATGCCATCATGTTGCTGCAACGGAAGATCGAACTGCTTGGCGAGGAATTCCACTCCGCCCACCCAAGCGTGATGGAAGCGACCGAACACCTCGGGCGGCTGTATCGCGAACTTGGTGAGCCTGATCACTCCGCTGATCAGCTTTCAAAAATTCTGCCCCTTCGGTGCTCTGAACTCGGTGAGGATTCTGCACAGGCGATTGAACTGATGAAACTGACAGCCCAAGCCTACCGGAAAGCAGGGCAGGAAGACAAAGCCAAACAGATTGAGACGGAGATTCAGACTCTGGAAGATAAATCGTCCCACGTGCTCAGCGACCTGCTCTGAATCATTTATCAGGCAGACGGGATCAAGGGACAGGCAGAAGGTTCGGTGTTCCGCTTGTATCAGTAACTCTTTGGGTCGATCGCAAATTCACCCGGTTCAAATTCACCCGGTGCAAATTTCCATTTTGAAGTTTCTGTTATTGGTATATTTTCGTCAGCACTTTTCCAATCACCCGATCCTGCGGGAGTATGCTCAGGACGAATGTTGTTTTGCCATCAACCACATCCACGGTAACCGGTTTGCTTTTACCTTCGTGTGCTCCGCGCAGACGGGCAGCAAAATCGAGTTGATGAGTTCCCGCGGGAAGTTCCAGACGAAGGACCTGAATGCGATCCGGCAGCAGGCTCCAACAGCGGGTATCGGCTTGTTCTGCCGCTTCCCAAGCAACACCGATAATGGTGAGCAGGATATCGACTTCCGGTGATTTTTCGACTTCCAGACCGTCTTTCACGGCGTAAACGGTTCCTTTTTTGATGATTCGCCGCGCAATGGCCCGGGCGAGAACATCATCCCGTTGAAGCCGGTTCTGTTCGATCGCGAGTGAGGAAATATCCATCAATGTCGCTGTTGTTCCCAGCAATCTTCCCTGTTCAGAAACGGTTACCGAATCGATCTGCTGGGATGATCGCACGACAACCGGTATTTTGATCGGAGCGACCGTCGGAGGCAATTCATACTCCCCGAGAACGGAAAGTATTTGATCGGCAATCAGCAGAGACGTTGATGTCGGCGATTCCATCGCTTCTTCCTTGTATGGTCCCTCGCCCACAAATGCGATCACATACACCACTCCGTGACCCGGGGCGGAATGACGACCGGTTTGTGCGCGGGCCAGATCAACTTGCGCATCACGAAAATCCGGCTGCCAATTTGCAACCTGCACACGATATCGTTGCACATCGTCATAATCGAGAGGAGAAGATTCCAGGATCGCCGCCCGGAAGTAGGAGCCAACTGCAAGTTGCCTGTTGAAGGTCGCCAGATCCACTTCGGCATCTTCGTCTTTGCTCTTTTCCTGTGCTTTCTGGAGCAATTGCTGTTGCTTGGCTGCTATTTGCAACGCATACGCATTGACATCGCCACCGTCGTACATCAGGTTCGAAATGGCCAACATCACCCGGATCAGGATTTTTTCGTACTCCTCTCCCGCATAGGGAAGCTTCCGGTCATCAGTAGCCAGCGAAGCAATTTTCTGTGTGACGGTTTCTGTTTCGAGTTGATCGAAGCGATCGCGGATTTCCTGCAATATTTTTTCACTTGCGCGCGGGTTCCCGTCGGCAAGCTGAATCATGGCCCGATCCAGCTTGATGACATCTGCATCGTAACCATTCCTTTTTCCTTCGATGGCGGTTTGATCAAGGGCCGAATCGAAATCACCCGCATAGAAAGCCTGTCGGATTAGATCCACTCGATCGGCATGGGTTGCACAGCCGGAAAGCATCGACAGAACAAGCAGAAACACCAGTCGATACCCAGTCAGCAATAACGCAAGTTGCGTTTCGGTGCTTCTCCTTTTGAAAAGCCGGTTCCAAATTTTGGCGGACCACGCAGACCTGGCAGACCGGTCGTTCAGGATATCCCGGGAATTGTCGATGCGAAAACTCATGGACTCGGCCCCGTCTTTCCCAATCCGGCAGTTTACCTCGGCAACTCTGGCAACTCTTGTCATGATCGAAGTAGCTGGTGCTTATCGTGACTTGCCCCAGCTTTTCAATTTGAAAAACCTGTTACTGATCGACGAACTCGACCTGAAAAATCCCACCGTTCTTTTCAGAGTCCGATCGATAAACGATTGGCAAAACAGTCAGCCGGGTTTGTATGAAGTCATTGCGTTTAATCGGACAAATTGGGACTTCACCAGAACCGCACAGAGGCTAATAATGCTTCAGCTTTCCCAAACGGCTTTTATGATACCCTTTACGGATCGTCGCCGTTTCCTTGTCGAACGCACCCGTTTTGACATCGACCATTTCCAGCGTCAACAGATAATCTCGTTGATAATTTTTCTGGTTGCTCGTCGTTGTTCCTGATGTGATTTTTGCGAAAAGAAGATAGTCGAACGGTTGCTGCATCTGTTCCATAATCGCTGCAAAGGTGCGCTGATTGGCCGGTACGAACAGATCACCCGGTGCAAGATGGGCTTCTCTCAGACCGGCTTCAACAAAGCGTCTGCTGATCATGTTGAAAACGCCGGAATCGTTGACTTTCGAATCGATCAACTCGTAAATCTGTTCCTTGAAATCACCGATCTCCTCAATGCTTTTATTTTCCACACCGAGAAAGCAGACCCGCTTCTGTAGCGGTGGCATGCCAACATTTTCCTGATGCGAAACCGGTTGAATCACCTGCATCTGGCGTCCAAGCAACTTGCCGACCGATTCTTCGATCAGTGGCTTCCATGTTTCCGCTCCCGCGGTATGACTACCCACCATATCCCCGTCATCGTCACTCAAAATATGGGCAACCTGTCTCCCCTTACAACCGGACAGCAGTAAGGAAAACAGGCTCAGGCCCCCCGGAATCAGACCGGATAGAAAAAAGGTGCGTCGATCCATGACGGAACTCCATTTGAACAGGATCATTAGAGGTGAAATGAAGTGGCTGGATGATAGGAACCATCGCGGTTCAATCAAAACACTGGTATCATAGGGAATCGGTATCATAGAGAACCGGAGTTTTTTCCCAAAGAGGGAAGTCATTGAGCCAGATCGATGATAAGATTTACAATTTTCCAACCGAAGTGCCATCAATGAGCGGGGGCTGCATGTCTGCAACTTCATTTGAAGGATTTCCCGAACAAACGTTGAAATTTCTTTCCGAATTGAAAAAGAACAACAGGCGGGAATGGTTCCAGGAGCACAGGAATTGGTATGAAACCGCCTTTTTGGAACCGGCTCTGGAATTTATCGAGGCGATGCGTCGACCATTGAAAAAAGTTTCTCCCTTTCTTGAGGCGATCCCCCAAAAAACAGGGGGGTCGATGATGCGCATCTATCGGGATACCCGCTTCAGCAAAGATAAAACGCCCTACAAAACAAATCTCGGAATCCAGTTTCGTCACGAGGCCGGATGTAATGTTCACGCACCAGGCTGCTATCTTCATATTGAACCGGGAAATATCTTCGCAGGAGTTGGCATTTGGCGGCCGGAAAAAGAGATTTTGCGGATGATCCGCGAACGTATTTCGCAGCAGCCCCAACAGTGGAAAAAGGTTTGTCATCAAAAACGGTTCCGCGAGCTTTACGATTTATCTGGAGAGTCTCTGGTTCGTCCTCCTGCCGGGTTTGACAAAAATGATCCCATGATCGAGGAAATAAAACGGAAAGATTTTATCGCGATCTGCCCTTTGCAGCCCAGGCAAATCGAATCCCCTGCGTTCGTCCAGGAAATCATCACCTGCTTCAAACGGGCCACACCGTACATGAGATTTCTGTGTGAAGCGATTGAAATTCCCTACTGACGAGATTTTGAAGTAGTGCTGTTGTCCGTACAGAAGCGGGTGAGCCATGAATCACAACGGTTCGGTGTCGGTTTTGTTGCCGATTACCCCGTGTATGATACGCATTTCGAATCTCTGCCTGCGAAAAAATTATGATTTGTCTTTCGGCTGCGGTTCTGCTCCGGCAGGTGGTTTCCCTTTTCCTGATTGAATGTAGGCCGCTCGCTGTTTCGCGTACTCTTCGGGAGTCGGTTCCGCTTCCGCTCGAATCGCGCCCGAATCCTGTGCCTGTTCAAACAGGCGTTTCAGATAGGGGATGCACCACCCGCACCCCGTGCCCGCTCCGTTGCATTCACTGAGTTGGCTGGCCCGTTTCGGTTGGTGTAACCGGATAAAGTTCAGAACTTTCCGTTTTTTTACGTGAAAGCAGTAGCAGATCTTGTCATCAGGTTTCATAACTTTTTTGAAATGCCTTCACTTCAACAGATAGAGTTTTACTCGCCAGTTTTTTTTGCCATTTGAACGGGCTTCTTTTTGGTTGAGCCTGATCAGCAGGCTGGGATTGTATTCGTATTCCGCGACCAGTTCGAAATAGTCGCCATTTTCTTCCCATTGTTGCCAGAACAATTCGGAATTCAGCGCGTGCGGCCCGATAACCAGAAAAGTAGGATAGGGCATTCGCGAAACGCCTGGCTTGGCGAAATCGAGATGGCCAATCGGGCCTGTCAGGCGATCGGCCGCGGAAAGATGGTAAAACAGCGCAGGCTCGCCATAGACATAAAAAACGACTTCCCCGCTTTGATGCCCCCGGGAAAGAGCGACTTCACCAGCATCGTTCACGCATCGACCTGCAATATGGAACAATCCTTCACGCGATTCCCAGGCGGGAGCCGCCAGGACCGGGCCGATCAGGGAAGATACTGACAGAACGATGGTGAGTGTCAACGGCATCGGATTTTTGATTTCGTCCCTATTGCGGAATTTATCCTGAAGGATCACCGCTGTCAGGCCAAACGCCATGCAGAAAGCGACCATCCAGGGAACACATAACCGCGGGTAGGGATAATACAGGGGAATCGCAACGCTCAAACCGATCAGCCAGCTTGCTGTCATCCAGCCACCAGGCCGAATGTTTCCGAACAGACGAAACGGGAACGCGGGAGAAACTTTTTCGCTTTGAATCGTCGTTTCCTGTGGCAAGCCATTTTTGAAAACGCCTTGCCAGATCAAAACAATGACAATGCCAATTCCGCAAGAGGTAGTAAAACCGAGTAATTGAAACTGTTTGGCTATTTGTGAAAACAGCGAGTCTGACCAACCACTCAGGCCGACAAAATACTTGTGATGATTTCCTGCGACACTCGCGTAACCGCCGAATTTCTGTAGAGAAGAAAGATAGGGCAGCCAGAGCAGCAGGGCCATCACCAAAACGATGCTACAGTGGATCACCAGCAGTCTCCATTTTCGAAATGAAAACCTGCTGAATAGCCCCCAGGCGATAGAAGCGGAAAAGATAATGGCTAACGCGAGCCAGCCGTTGTATTTTGTCAGCCAGGCGAACCCCGCGGCCAATCCGGCCAATACAGAATACAGGCAGGACTGTTTTGAGAAATTTTCAGTCCGAAAAAAGTGTGAAAACGATTCATGAGCCAAATAAACGGAAAGCAGCATCCAGAAGCAGAGCAGCGGCTCGGTCAATGCGGTGCGGGAATATAGAATGTGGGCTTCGTTAGTTGATAAAACTGCTGCAGCCGACAGTCCTGCCAGTGGTCCGGAAACTCGTCTTCCAAACCACCAAAGCAGAGGAACCGTCACGATTCCCGCAAGCAATCCCGGCAGTAACGGAGCCAACGCGATCGGCCCCAGAATAACGTGCGACCATTCAATGAACATTGGAAGCAACGGCGGGGCATACAGGTACCGATCAGGATAGCGATATCCCTCTTCCGCGTTAAACCAGATGTTCGAGGCATACACCCCTTCATCAAAGTGCTCCACGCGTGAAAGCCCATATCCCCACAGACGCAGCGACACTGTCAAAAGCAGGATAATAAACAGATATATCTTTTCGTCTTTGGAGATCATAACACGCGAATCATGTGGAGATCAGGTGATTTGGGAATCCGGACAAGTTTCCGGGGCGAGTTGGTTTCCAGAGTTATCTTGACTACAATTTCCGTTGATGAAACCAGTTCGGGAAGACAGGTTCCAATAACTTCCAATAACAACATCAATTTGATATTCGTGAAAGGTAACAAGATGGCCGATTTGAACGCAATGTACGACGAGGCAACCGCACTGAAAGAGGAAGGAAACCTTGAGGCCGCCGTCGCAAAGCTGAAGGAAGTTCTGGCTGAAGATGAGAACTTCGTGCTTGCCCATACTGCATTGGCCGTGCATCTTCAAAAATTGGGACATAACGAAGAAGCATTGGCTCACGCGAAGAAAGTTGTCGAACTGGAGCCCAATGATCCCTTTTCACACGCCCAACTTTCTGTCATCGCCCAACGATGCGGACAGATTGAAGCCGCGGAGGACGCCTTGGCACGCTCCAATACAATGGGACAAGGCGGTGGTTGCGGTAGCGGCGGCTGTGGTTCCCATTGAAGTTTTGATGTCCTTGTATCAGGCAGCAGTGTGAACATAAGGCCATTTCTCCCCGGTCCTTGCTTTCCTGGCACATGCTCTTCCGGCGGTGAATGGAGGACGTCTGGACACTTTCTGCTCGATTATTCCCGTTGTCTCGAATAATGGTTTTGATGTAGAATCCCGCGGACGAGAGTGCCGGGGAGATGCTTGGCACGGCTGGTTCATTCTGGTAACGGTAATCGAACAGGTATTTTTCAAAATTTTGCGGGCATTTCGCGAACTGGTGCCGTTGGAAATACCGTTAGAAATGCAGTGAATTGGGGATGGAGCCATCTAATTCATTAGATTCAGGGGAGCAGGGATGCAGGGACGTTTGTCTGGTTTTTTTATGACGACGGTAATGGTCTTGCCCTTGGCGGCTATTCCGTTGATGGCGATCTTCGGAATTCCGCAGTTCGGTTCGTTAGCTTCAACGATGGACGAGGAGACCGGGTTTCTCAGCGAAAACCCGTTGGCGAACGAGAATTGGGATTCAGCTCCCGCTTTTTCCGATCATCAATCCGGGGCGACTGCTGGAACAGAGACACTTCCCCAACCAACCATCGTTCCTGTTTCAAGCAACACGAATGATTATCGGAATCGGGAACAGCCTGTCGGTGGACTTTCCTGGGAACAGGCCATTGGGGAACTGGCCCGATATGGCATTCACGATTACCGTTTGCAGCCGGGGCTGGAAGAAAATTCGTTTCATTTCGCCTGCTATTTACATGGAAATGACAACGGAAATGAATCTTCCACGATCATCCGTTTCGAGGCAGAAGCAACGACCCCGTTGCAGGCTGTGCAGGACACGTTGCAGCAAATCAAAAAATGGTATCGGTGAGCACTTTGTTCTGTGCAGAATCTGCTAAGCCATGCGGTTAATGACAATTTCCCGGGTAACTGAAACGCTTGGGCCCGGGTAATTGTAATTGATGTGACTGTCAGAATGAATTGGCCGTCATTGGGATATTTACATGTGGAATTATTCAACAACCCGGAACAGTCGGGGTGACAGTGGAGCCCCTTTTCAGCGTTTCCTCAAAACAGCATCTGACCATTGGCTACTGTTCGGGAACAGGCCCGCCTTTGATGAGAAAACAACAGACGGCACGGTTCGCTCGCCGAAACATGCCCGCCTGGAAGCCGTTTTATTCGTGGCAGATTCCCCTCTTTCAGCGAAGAAGATAGCTGATGCCGCCAAATTGATCGACGCTGATCAGGCACGTGAACTGATAGACGAATTGAATTTGTTGTATGACGCTGAACAATGCCCGTTCCGCGTCGAACAGATCGCCAACGGTTATCAGTTGCTCACGCGACCTGAATATTCCCAATGGCTCGATAAAATTCATCACCGCAATATCGAACTGAAGCTTTCCCCCCCGGCTTTGGAAACCTTGACAATTATCGCTTACCGTCAAAAAATCACCCGAGCCGATATCGAAGCGATCCGTGGCGTCCAATCTTCGGAGGTGATAAAACAGTTGATGGATCGCCAGCTTATCCGCATCGGCGGGGAAGAAGACTCGCTTGGACGTCCCTATCTTTATGAAACAACAAAATATTTCCTGCAATATCTCGGTATCCGACGCATCGAACAGCTCCCCAATTACTCGCAACTTCGAGAGCAAATGCTGGAGAAGAAGAACGTCGAAGAAACCGCCTCTGATAAACAGGCTGAATCGGAAGCCGCGTGAATTCTCTGTTCAAACGAATTAACCGATGATGAAACCCGCACGGGCCAGGTGGGACCGCTTCAACATCGATAAATTGGGCGAGGAAGACCATGATCAAAAGTTCTTCACGAGCCTCGCTTCCATTTTCAGGCTCAACTTTTTACGTTTCCCTTGTGGAGAAATTTCTGGATTACTGTGCAGGGATCAAATGCAGTCCCATTACCTATTAGTAAAGCTGAATATGTTTCAAAAAGTTTCTGATTCTCAATTTATTTCCGGTGAACACGCTGTCCTTTCTTTTTGGAAAAAATCGCAGATTTTCAAAAAGTTGCGCGATAAAAACGCGGGCAAACCAAAATGGTCTTTTCTGGATGGGCCGATTACCGCGAACAACCCGATGGGCGTGCATCATGCATGGGGGCGAACATACAAAGATGCCTTCCAGCGTTTCTTCGCAATGACCGGGCACGAACTACGCTACCAGAACGGCTTCGATTGCCAGGGCTTGTGGGTCGAAGTCGAAGTCGAGAAGGAGATGGGGCTCGGTTCGAAAAAAGCGATTGCAGAACATGGTGTCGATAAATTTGTGAATGCGTGCAAACAGCGCGTTCTCAAATTCGCGGCCCGCCAAACCGAGCAGTCGATTCGCCTTGGTTATTGGATGGAATGGGACGATCCCGAAGAACTGCTCAAACTGGCAGAACACGTTGGTGATTCTGAACAGGTTGAGTATGTGAATGCGCGCGGAGAAAAAATTTGCGGTCTCGCGCATCAAATTGTTGCCAAACTCGGCAATCCCGATTGGGGCGGCAGTTATTTTACTTTCGCGACAGAAAACAACGAAACGATCTGGACGTTTCTGAAAAAGTGTATGGATCGCAAAAAAATCTATCGCGGTCACGATGTCATGCCCTGGTCCGGGCGGGGCGGTTCGGCTTATTCACAGATGGAAATCGCAGATGGCCGAAAACTCGCCGTGCATCGCTCGTTGTTCGTGAAGTTTCCGCTCGTGGATCGTGAGAACGAAAACCTTCTCGTCTGGACAACAACGCCCTGGACACTCACCAGTAACGTCGCCGCAGCGATCAATCCCGATTTGGATTATGTCAAAATCAGAACCAAACGGGACGGCGAAATTTATTACTTCGCCAAGGAGAACCTCAATTT
>JALWSL010000760.1 GCA_027080405.1 Planctomycetaceae bacterium | reverse complement strand
ATGTTGCGCAGCTTGCACAAGTTGCGGTATGAAACGCCGGGTATCCATCAGCCAAGCCGCCGAACTGCCTAAGCTGTCCTCCTGCTACTATTTCTCTCAAACCTCTCTATCCTCCCAATCGGAAAAATTTCTGTAAATGTCATAATAGTTGTAAATATCCCTTGTGCTGATAAATTGCCTCAATTATCATTCCTGTCACGGATGCAGGTGTCAATTCGTTAAGGTAATTCTCTTTGTTTGATTTTCGCAGACCTCCTATGTTACCGGGTTGGTTTGGGAGTTTACGGGGAGGGGGCGTGGTGGCACCTGTAAAAGTCGTGGCTCTCACGTTGAGAGTCATGATTGTGTGTTGTTTTTTTCTGCAGGACAGGCAACGTAAGGAGAAGTTTAATGAAGAGTGTTCAGTGTTTGGCGGTGGCTGCTGTTGCAGCTTTGATGTTTGCCCTCACTGGTGATGTACAGGCTCGACATCACCACAGTTCGGGCTCCCACGGTTCTTCTGGTGGTTATCACCATAGTTCTGGAAGTCATGGCTCATCAGGAAGTTATGGCTCAAGCGGGGGACGTCGCGTTATTCGTCGTGCTCTGCGTCACGGTTCTTCTGGTGGTTATCATCACAGTTCAGGTTCAACTGGGTCTTCTGGTGGATATCATCACAGTTCCGGTAGCTACGGTTCTTCTGGTGGACGTCGTCATCACCACAGTTCAGGCAGCTTTGGCTCATTTGGTGGACGTCGTCATCATCACCACAGCTCAGGCAGCCACGGGTCTTCTGGTGGACATCACCATCACGGCAGCTAAGGTAGCCACGGATCTTCCGATGGAAGTCGTGGTTAATTCCGTCGTTGATACCTGAATTCAATTTGATTTACTGCAACTCCAGTAAGTTCGATTGGAGACTGGTTGCATAAGGGCAAGGGACTTTGGTTCCTTGCCTTTTTTTATTGTGCTGTCTTTTTTGTTTGAGCGTTGGCCGTAACCAGGTAACCTGGCTCTTTGCGACCAGTCCATCTCATAAAAGAGGGCTTCACTTCGGGAATCGATTCAATGTATACTGCCGGTGTTTTAGATCGGATGACTGTCATCAGCCTGAAAAGAGCGTGAACCTGTTCGTCCGGGCGGTTTTGCATCCCGATTTATTCACAACTGTACTGTCTCCGGTATCGTGTCTGTTGCGATTTTTTATGAAATGATGCGGAGTGAGCCGCGTTTTTGTCCGTTAGTAGTACAAGGCATTCAAATTACTTGGGGTCATCCGTTTTGCGGAAAGGAATCCGATGCGGATCATAGCAATCATGAACCAAAAGGGGGGCGTTGGTAAAACGACTTCCAGCGTCAATATAGCAGCCGGTCTATCCAGACAGGGCAGGCGGGTCTGTCTGTTGGATCTCGATTCACAGGGGAATTCATCGGCTCATTTGGGGATTGATCTGAATGCCCGAATGAGTACGATTTACCAGGTTTTTTCGAGGCAGAAAAAGCTGCGGGAAGTGACGCAACTGGTCAAGAAAAATTTATGGCTCGCTCCAGCCAATATCGATTTGGCAGCCGTGGAAGTGGAACTGGTGGATGCCCAGGGCCGGGAATTTATTTTGAAGCGGGCAATCGAAGCCTTCATGGAAGAACTCGAAACCGAGTTCGATTATGTGATCATGGACTGTCCCCCGGCGTTGAATACAGTGACGATAAACGCTCTGACTGCCGCAACGGAGATGTTTATCCCTGTCCAGCCTCATTACCTTTCATTGCAGGGGCTTTCCCGTCTGTTGGAAACGACAGCGCTCATCAAGCGTCGCCTCAACAGGAATCTGACGATTACGGGTATCATGCTCTGTCTTTATGAAACCGGGACGAGGTTGGCAGCTGACGTGACCGATGATCTGCTCCGCTTTCTTGATGAGAGCGATCCTGCTTCTGCCTGGGCGAACGCTCGCATTTTCAATAGCCGAATCCGTCGTAATATTCGCCTGGCCGAAGCCCCCAGTTTTGCCCAGTCGATTTTCGAGTACGCACCAGATTCCGCAGGGGCCCACGATTACGCGAATCTTGTCGAGGAAATTATCGCGGATGAGGCTCGGATGTCTGCTTCCAGGCCGTTGGCAGCCTGACCGGTTTATTCACAGGAAATCGCCGTTCGTTTGCCAGGACGATGCTGAGCAAAAGGGAGCGTCTGCTTCTGGGGCTTGGCGAATTGGCTATCAGAACAGATACAGGGGAGTGCTTTTTTCCTTGAGTATGTTGACGTAGCGACAACGACTACATTCCCGCTGTAAGCGCATCAAGATGTCGGCAGAAGTGGTCGGTTAATACCTCGCGATAGGTTTCGGGGTGAGACTCCAGCACGCAGCGCACCGCTGTTCCGAGTTCCGGATCGGTAAGAGTGGAACCGAATGTGCAGTGCAGGATTTGACGTCCTGGTTGGGTAAAGCCCTGCCCCTGCGGCACATCGGCCCAGCATTCGAGGTACGTCTGTTCGAGTCTTTTCGCATCGAGAAGGCTCTCTGCGGGGACACTCTCATTCGTTGCAGAGACGTGATAGGTCGCCTTGTCCACGTTGTACCGGCTTCGTCCAAATTGAATAATGCGACGAAAAAGCGGTTCGTCGTGCCGGGCCACCACTCTCAGCGCTTCCAAGTAGCTCGTTCCCGCTGTCTTTACGTGAAAGCGGCCTTTCGTTGCCCGCGCAAGGACAGTGTACATCGAAATCTTGTCCGAACCGGAATGCAGACTCAGTTTGTATGGTCCCAGTAACTCGGCAATGGCGGCGTGATCATTGAGTGACGTTTCCAATGTCGGGATATCTCCCTTGTAATCGACTCCCTTTTCCAATTCACCGATGAAACGGGGAGCCAGACTGACCAGCTTCATGCCCGCTCGAAGGCATTGATCGGCGATAATGTAGTGTTCCGCAAGTGTGGTTGGCTGATCGGTTTCATCAACTGATAATTCGATTTCGTAATCGAGATCCTTCGTCTGATGCACCGCTTTAATGTAATTGCCAAGCTCAATCGCCCGCTTGATGGCTGAACCGTATTTGACGGCTGCCCGCATGCAGACCTGTTCCGTCAGTTCAATTTTTGTTCCTGTGGACAGACTGATCGATTTTCCCAGGTAGCTTTCATACCACGGTGCAGCTTCGCGGTTCAGCATGAATTTTTCACGTAACGTCGGTTCGTCGTAGTCGTCCGCTTTCTGGTCAACCTCATCGGAAGGATCAATGGTGAAGAAGGTGAAACCGGCAGCGGCGGTTGCGTCGACATCTTCCGGTGTTTTCAGGTGATCAGCGTCTGCGCCGATACGACCTTCCCAACCGGCTTGTTTCGCTCCGGTGAGGGCATCATTCATCACCTGTTCGGGAGTTCGACCGGTGCGCGTCATTTCCCGTATCGATTGCTGCGGAAAAATCGGCTCAATTCTTCCACCGGAACGCTGCATCGCTTTGACATGCCCCGGAGTAGCCAGGCCGATTCGATCGCCAAATCCAAAACTTGGTGACAGGCCAAGCGTCACGCATTTTTGTTGATCGTTCATTTTTCGCTCTCTGTTTCTTTATTCTCTGTTTTCGCTTTTTACTCTGTGTACTCTGTTCGAAAGTAGCTATTGAAGGTTTCAATCGTCTTTGCAGCTGCTGTTTCAGAATCGGGAAGGGGGAAGGCCTCTGCGGAAAGATATCCGTCGTAACCTGTATCACGCAGAGCGGTGGCGATCGGTGCATAGTCGATGTGTCCCAATCCGGCTGCCTGCCGGTTTGAATCGACAAAATGAACGTGGCCGATTTTCCCCGCTCCGCTGCGAATGGCAGCGGCGATATCCGCTTCTTCGATGTTCATGTGAAACAGGTCTGCCAGTAATTTGACATTGTCCGTTGCAAGCCCAGTGAGAAAATCAACGCCATGCTCCATTGTTTTGATCAGGTTGGTTTCATATCGGTTGAGCGGTTCGTAAATGAGCGGAACGCCATTTTCTGCCGCGTAGGAGCCAAGTTCCTCCAGGGCTTCCCCAAGCAGTACGAATGCTGTTTCGGGATCAACTTTTCCTCCCCATCGTCCCTGCATGGAACCGACAATAGCCGGGGCATCGAATTCGGCACCGAAATCGATCATCTGACGAATAAAATTTCTCGCGTCTTTTCGTTTTCCCGGATCAGAGTCGGTCAGGCTCAGGCCATGTTTGACCATCCCTCCACCTGTTCCGACAGCAGCGAGTTTCAACTGATGCTTTTCGAGAAGAGCGGCCAGTTCGTCTCTATCGACCGCATCCGATGAAGGAGCGAAAATTTCAATCGCATCGAATCCAAACGCGGCAGCGCGTTCACACGCCAGGGATATTCCATCCCAAAAGACGAAAGGCCCTCCCCGGGCTTGTTCGACAAGGCTGATTGTTACTGCTGATTTAATCATCGGGGGCTTCCTTGAACAGGCTTGAATCTGAATGTGGGATATTCTGCTGGAGCTGATTCCAAACTGCCGGGCTGTGCGTCATTAAGAGAGTTCGATCATGGCCTTGATCACACCGGACTCCGGCTTTGTAAACGATTCGAACTCGTTAATAACAGTCTCGAAAGATGTTCGATGGGTAATCCAGGGGGCTGTATCGATCGTGCCATTTTCGATCAGGCTGATGATGCGTCTGAAATCATCAGGTAAAGCATTACGGGAGGCTTTGACAGTTATTTCCGGTTTGTGCAAGATGGGATGTGGGAACGAGATATCAGCTGTCGTAATGCCAACATAAACAAGTGAGCCGGTATGGGCCACGTAATTCAAAGCATTGGCCATCGAGACGTTGTGACCAGTAGCATCTATGACAACAGCGTATTTGTCCCCTGCGGTAATCTGCTGAATTTGTTCGAGTTCGCTGCCATCCCCTTTGAATTGGATTGTGTGTGAAACGCCATAGGTTTTGCGGCAGAAATCGAGTCGCGATTCGATTCTGTCCATTACGGTAATGTTTGCTCCGGTAAGGCGGGTGAATTCCAATGTTGACAGTCCGATGGGGCCGGCACCAATAATGAGAACCTGGTCTCTTTCCTTTGGTGCTCCACGATCACAGGCGTGACAACCGATAGCCAACGTTTCGACCAATGCGAGTTGTTCATAGGCCAGTTTTGTCGAAGGATGCAGTTTATCGGCGCGAATCAGCAGACGTTCGCATAGTCCGCCATCAGTCATCACTCCGATAACTTCCAGAGACTCGCAGCAGTTGCTGTTTCCTTTACGACAGGCGTAACACTGGCCACAATTCATATACGGCTCGACGCTGCAGCGGTCTCCCGGTTTGACATTGGTGACGCCACTTCCCACTTCAAGCACTTCAACACCCAATTCATGACCGGGAATACGTGGATAACTGAAAAAAGGCATTTTCCCGAGATAGCCACTGTAATCGGTACCACAAATTCCCATGCGGTCCGTTCGCACCAACGCTTCTCCCGGGCCGGGAGATTGTGGCGCATCGATCTCGATCTGTTCAAAATGTCCTGGCTCTTTAAGCTGGATCGCCTTCATTGTTTCTTCCGTATTGCTTCTTCCGCAAGTTTCTGTTGCCAATTTCTTGTTGTCTGCCTTGTGTTGTCTACTTCGTGTTGTCTGCAACCGCCTTGGGTATTTCGGGATCATTCCACAATCGGTTCGTCGTTGTTTTCGGGACGCCCCTCGATATAAAACCAGTTGTGAATCGGTTTGAGGATATCGAGCACCTCGGCTAACAAATTCTCATCCATCGGCTGTTCTGACCAGTCAACCCATTGGGCGATCCTCTCGGGATTGGCGGAGCCGGTAACGCACGTCGTGAAATCCGGATTGGCCAACGAAAACTGCAGGGCCAGTTGGGCAATGTCAACTCCCTGTTTCGCGCAGTGTTCAGCCGCCCGTTTGACGACCTGGCGAACTTTGGGCGTTGCCTTGTGCCAGGCGGGAAGCGGAGCGTTTGTGAGCAATCTCGCTGAAAACGGAGCGGCATTCATCAACCCGACTCCCTTTTCTTGACAGATGGGCACAAGCTCGAGCGCCATATCGTTTTGCAATGTGTAATGGTTATAGGTTAGCAGGACGTCGATCGCTGTGTTGGCAAGTATGTACTTGAACATTTTCATGGGATAACCGCTGACACCGATAAAGCGGACTTTCCCCTTCTCCTGCTGTTTCCGTAGCGCGGGGATGGTTTCCTCGACGATTTGCGACATTTCCACAAATTCCAGATCGTGACACAGAACGATATCGAGGTAATCAACTTTCATCCGTTCCAGTGAGATATCGACACTTTCTTCGACACGTCGGGCAGAAAAGTCGAAGTGTTGTCCTGCATATCGTCCCAATTTTGTCCCCAGATAGTAGTTATCCCGTGGGATTTCCGGCAAAACGCGTCCCAGCAGCATTTCGCTCATGCCTCGTCCATAAAAAGGCGACGTATCGATAAAATTCATTCCGCGTTCAATCGCCACCTGGACGCTGCGAAGCGCCTCGTTCAAATCGACTGTCCGAAATTCCTGCCCCAAAGAGGAAGCCCCGAAAGAGAGCCTGGTCAGTTCGATGCCGGTTTTTCCGAGAGGTCTTTTTTCCATCGCCGTTCCACCTGTATGAGAAAGAAACTTTCCAGTGAATGTTTCGATGCCTGTTCGGTTGTGATGCCAGTTCGGGCATGGCTCTGCGGGAAATTATGTGATATCTACTGCAAATTCGAATGGCAGGACTTTACATTTACCTGTCAATAATTAACCTGTTGGCATGTCGGAATCAGGCTCGCCAATTGAACTTCCCGGATTTGTTTCGCGTCAGGTGACTGAGGCTCGCCGTTTTTTTCTCAATCTCAACGCCAGTCGGAACCTGCCCCTGGAAGTGATCTGCGGTGGCGTTGAAAAGATGCAGCCGGAGTATGTCATCGACCGTCAGGATTTCCCGTATTACGCCATTGAGTTGGTAACCGAAGGGGAAGGGACGTTGATTCTTGACGGTCTCGAATATCCTCTGACGGCTGGATCCGTTTTTGCGTATGGCCCGGGAGCATCGCACATCATTCGCAGTCACCCCGGAAATCTGATGCGAAAATATTACCTCGATTTTGTTGGAACTTGTGGAAATAAACTGCTCCAGGAGTCCAAATTGAAATCGGGGCCCAAAAAGTACACGGCTTTTGCGGTCGGGGGTGTGCACGAGTTGATCGAACTGTTTGAATTGCTACTGAGAAACGGGGTGGGCAGCGGACCTGTTGTGCCGGCCATTTGTGCTTCACTGACCCGGCTTCTTTTTTTGAAGATTCAACAACTGAGTCTGCCGCAGCGAATTGCCATGCCGAAGTCCTATGCAACTTTTGAACGAATTCGTCGTTATATTGATGAGGAATTTCTGCAGTTGCGTTCAGCCCGGGATATTGCGTTGCATTGTGAGGTAAGTCCCGTGCACCTCTCCCGTCTGTTTGGACGTTTTTCCGATTGCGGTGCATATCAATATTTGCTCCGTCAGAAAATGAATTATGCGGCTGGTCTGTTGGTGGAAGAAGGTTTAATGGTCAAGGAAGTGGCCCTGAGATTGGGATTTGCAGACCCTTTCCGGTTTTCTCGTTGTTTCAAACGGGTATACGGCATCTCTCCCAACCGAGTGAATTACATCGATTGATAATACCTGGGGATTACCGGACTGCAATACGGCGCGCCACACCGAGTCGTGAAACAGTCCCGGGTAGCTCTGGCTGTTTTGTATTTCAAACAGAAGCGTGGTATGGTGACGAAGTTGTTTTCCCGGAACAGGAGTCTTTTTGATGTATTCCCACGATGATGTATTACCATGACGATGAAGAATGAACCACTGGAAGATATCCTGAGAGAAAAACGGGATCGTTTGCTGGAAAATCTGTCGCAGTCCGGTCGCGTTGCTGTCGCCTATTCGGCTGGAGTGGACAGCACGGTATTGGCAAAGGCAGCGAGAATAGCTTGTGGCGATAACGCATTAGCTGTTATTGCAGAAAGCCCCTCCTTGCCGGCGGGAACCATTGAAGAAGCCAGACAGTTGGCTGAACTGATCAGGATTCCGCTGGTTGTCCTGCAGACGAAAGAATTTTCCGATCCAGACTATCGCGCGAACCGGGGTAATCGGTGCTATTTCTGCAAAGACAGACTTTATCGGGTGATCGAAGAAAATCGATCGCTCTTACAGCACGATGTTGTCATCAATGGTGCCAATATTGATGATCTCAGCGATCATCGTCCCGGCCATCTTGCAGCCGAACAGTATCAGGTGCGAAGCCCGTTTGTTGAAGCGAAAATTTCAAAACGTGAAATTCGCGAACTGGCCAGACATTGGAAATTGCCGATCTGGAACAAGCCCGCTTCTCCCTGCCTTTCCAGCAGAATTGCGTACGGCCTGGAAGTGACGGCGGAACGGGTGGAACGTGTCGATCGTGCAGAACGTTTTCTGAAAGAACAGCTTGGCAGCAGGGAATTGCGAGTTCGCCATGAACATCACGATTTGGCTCGCATCGAAATCCCGTCTTCCGAACTCTGTAAATTGATGGAACAGAATACCCGTGAACAAATTGTCAAAACCCTCAAAGGGTTCGGGTTCAAGTATATCACTCTCGATTTGAATGGTTTTCAATCGGGTAGCATGAATCAGGTTCTTCCGCTGGAATCCCTGACGCAGAAGCGGTGATCGCACAACAATTACTCTGATTACACTGCGGAGGACGCCTGCGCAACGAACGGCTTGGGGAAAGAGTGCCGCATTGAGGTCAGTTCAGCTTTATCAGAGAAATTTCGGAGATTGAACCGGGTATATCGGTTGTCGCAACCCGGTTTTGCTCGGTTCAATTCGTTTTCAACTTGAGCCTGTTTTGCAGATCCTGGAGATTGTTCACCAAATTATTACCAGGTGAACGTAAATTTTCCGTAATCTCTTCAAGCGGCGCAACCGGAAGAGTCGATATCAGAGACGTCTCGTGATGTAGAGTTTGATGTAAAGTTGATCGTGTAGAGTCTATTTTCCCACCTGTTTTCCCACCTACCTGTTCGCCTTTTCAGATGCGACTTCTCAGATACTGAATCAAAGATTGAATTCGGTTTGACCTTACTATTTTCATATTTCATGGTCATTTACCAATCTCCGGATTTGACGCCTGTTTGATATCACCCGCCCTGGAGTATCCCCTCGGATGAGTTGGAATAAAATGCTTTCCATTGTGCTGGCTTTTTGCATGCTTGCCCATTCGGCGGCGACGCCGACGTTATATGCGCAGGCGAGTTCAGACCAGTTCAAGGTTTATGCGTTGAAATATGTTTCGCCTGGTGAAGCCAGACGGATGTTGGTGGAACTGCTTGGGAGCAATGCGGGCGATTCCCGAATTATCGTGGACGAGCAGAGACGGGAGTTGATCGTATCCGGGGCTCCCGAAGTGCATCAACTGGCAGCGGAACTGGTCAAACAGCTCGATCAACCACAGCGCAGGCCTGCTTTGACAAAACAGGCCCCGAAAGTTCTGAGGTCCTATTCCTGCCCGCGGGATTATATCGAAAAGTGTTCAGCTACGATCGAAAAGGTACTCGGGCAATCCGGACGGATATCTGTCGATCCCGCTCGTGCGCAGATTATTGTTGTCGCCACTGAAGCCCATCAGAAAATGATTCGACAGATCGTTGAACGTTACTCAGTCAATGCAAAAATGTTGACGGGAGAAACGGCAAAACCTCTGTTTCCTGCAGAGTCACGTTTTCGTGCGCAACCTGTTTTGCAACAGCAGACGGAACCAGCGCATGGGCAGAGAACTACGGGCAGGCCAGTTGTTTCTGCCCAGGGTACGCGTTCTGCAGTCGCGATCCCCGCAACATACCGATTCCGAAACATAACTCCGGTACAATGTCAACGGGCGTTGACAAAATTGCTGGGAAAAAATTTCAGCAAAATCAGCGATCGGCGTTTCACCTTTACATTGAACGGTTTGGGAACGGTGTTGCTGGAATTCGATTTGCGGGCGGGAAGCTGTCTGGTCGATGGCCCCAATTCGTTGGCGTCCCAGGTTGCGATTTTGATCCGGAAACTGGATGAATCTCAATCCCGCGAGGTCGGGGAGTCGGTCCGTTTTGTTCCTTTGCAGAACGTGAATCCTGATGTTCTGCAACAGGCGATCCGGCTTTGGCGTGAATCTTCCCAAAAGAAGATGACATCTCAAAGGGAGCAAAGCCAATACACGCCAGCGGGAAACGGAATTCGTCAGGTTGCCTTTTTCCAGGAAAATGCCCCGTCGAATAATGAGGGAACGTCCCCAGCGGTTCAGCAGGACGTGGCGGAAGGC
Source organism: Planctomycetaceae bacterium (assembly GCA_027080405.1). Lineage (GTDB taxonomy): Bacteria > Planctomycetota > Planctomycetia > Planctomycetales > Planctomycetaceae > Rubinisphaera. The sequence goes on along the minus strand of JALWSL010000760.1, from coordinate 488 downwards.
GAATCTCCCATGAAACGCCCTTCTTCGGATGTCAGCGTTGAATCGTTACCCGATCTCGATTTGCTCATCTTACGTGGGCGTGATCCAGATATTGAGGAACTGACGCGCATCATCCGTGAAATTGAAAAACTGAGCGACGAAACAGCTCCGCAAATTGAAGTCTTCCATCTTAAACACGTCCAGGGGGAAGCGTTAAACACGCTCATTGCCAAGGTTCTTGAGGATTTGACGGGGCCACTTCAGGGACGGATTTCGATCACGCCGCTGGTCAAACCGAATGCGCTGTTGCTGATTGGATGGGGTGAAGCAGTCAAGGCGGCCAAAAAATTGATTGCGGAACTGGATCAGCCGGTGATGTCAAAAACCCAGATGCGCATTTTTGAACTGAAACACGCCCCGGCACAGGAAGTTCAAACGACAATCGAGCAATTTCTCAACGGTCGGGGAGGGCTCGGGCCGGAAGTGAATGTGACAGCGAACCTGAGAAC
>JALWSL010000759.1 GCA_027080405.1 Planctomycetaceae bacterium | reverse complement strand
GAACTAAGAGATTCGCCAGCAATACTGGCAGCACAATAGTTATGGGCGGGCCACATAAACTGGCCGAGGTGTTACCCCTCGGGAAAATGTCGGGTGCGTGCGACGCATCAGGTGTTCTGAGGTTTTGCAACTAATCCTGTATTCCTGTCGGTGCGTCACGACGCATCTTACCTGTAAACGATAACTGGAGAGAATAATGATGAAGAAAAATCCCCCCGGCACCATGAACCGCCGTCATATGATGTCGCACCTTGCCGCAGGGGCCGCGATGACTGTTCCTGCGTATTCGTTCCTGAATCATGTTTCTGCCAACGCAGCTGAAATCCGTCGCAACGAAAAAGCATGCATTCTGATCTGGCTCAGCGGGGGGCCACCCACAATTGACATGTGGGATTTGAAACCGGGATCCAAAAACGGCGGCGAGTTCAAACCGATCAGCACCAAAGGCGATCTGCAGATCAGTGAGCACCTCCCCAAAATTGCCCAGCAGATGGATAGTCTGTCCGTAATCCGCTCCATGAGCACGCGGGAAGCTGATCACACACGCGGCCGCTATTACATGCACACCGCTTATGTGCCCAATCCGACTGTTATCCATCCCTCATTCGGTTCGGTTGTCAGTTACGAATTGGGTTCCAAACGGAAATACCTCGAAATTCCTTCCTTCGTTTCGGTCGGAGGGGGAGCGGGCAGTTCCGGTTTTCTGGGAATGACACATGCTCCGTTTGTTGTCGACAGCAATGGTAACATCCGCAATGTCGACCGTAACTCTTCCAAAAGGAATCGGTTACAGCAGCGGCTCGCGATGTGGAATGTTGTCGAAGATGGCTTTATCAAATCCGGTCGGGGCGATTTGCCCAAAGCGCACAAGGATGTGTATGGCAAGGCGGTCAATTTGATGACATCCAGCCAGATGGAAGCGTTCCAGGTTTCCAGTGAAGATCCCAAAACGCAGGAAGCCTACGGCAACAACAACTTTGGACGCGGTTTATTGATGGCTCGCCGACTGGTTGAAACCGGTGTCCCGTTTGTCGAGGTCAACCTCGGTGGGTGGGATCTGCACAACGATGTGTTCAATACACTTCGTGACCAGAAACTCCCGCAACTCGATCAGGGGATAGCCGCTTTGACGCAGGATCTCAAGGATCGTGGAATGCTGGAGAACACCGTCATCGTCTGCATGGGAGAATTTGGGCGAACGCCTCGCATCAATCAGAACACCGGACGCGATCACTGGGCCGCGAGCTGGTCTGCCATGATCGGCGGGGGCGGATTGAATGGCGGAATCGCAGTCGGTGAAACCGACAAAGACGGAACGGCGATCCTCGGCAAAAGCTACCTCCCCGGTGATATCTGGGCAACGGTCTGCAAAGCCCTCAAAATTCCGCTGAATATCGTGCATACCTCCAAGCGTGGCCGCCCGATGAAAATTGCCAACGGGGGGACTCCCATCGAAGAGCTTGTTAGTTAGTGCCTGATCGGCCGAAGATTTCCAAAGGAGCCGGGGGGCTATCTGCCCCCGGCTTCGTCAGTCTGCACGGTTGTCTTCTGCAGGAGGTTCTTCTGCAGGGTTGTCTTTTGAGAAAATATTGGCGTGACGGATTTTCCTGACGATAAAACGACGACTGGTACTCCAGGGCAGAGCGACGGCCCCGGTGCGGAATTTATTGACCAGTTTGTCGCGACTCAGCGACGGGTCTACCTGTTTATCCTGGCTCAGGTAGGCAACCCGGATCTCGCAGAAGAAGTGCTTCAGAACACGAATGTTGTCATCTGGTCGAAATGGAAAGATTTTGAACCGGGGACAAACTACATCGCCTGGGTTTATCGGATTGCCAGTTTCGAGATCATGAAGTTTCGGCAGAAAAACAAACGAAGTCGCGTTTATTTCGATGACGAGTTTGTCAAAACGGTCGCGAAGTCCGTCGAACAGATCGGCGAGAAAAGCGAAGCCCGCAGAGTGGCGCTTTCCAAATGTCTCAACAAATTGAAACCGGCTGACCGGGAGTTGATCCAACAGCGGTACGAACCGGGTGTCAGCGGGAAGTCGCTGGCTGAAAAATTGGGACGCCCCGTCAATTCGGTCTACCAGTCTTTGGGACGAATTCGACGGGCTTTGCTGGAATGTGTGGAAAGGGAGTTGGCCGCGGTAGCGAGATCATGAAAGAAATTCTTCAGAAATATCCCCGATTTTCACGCCTCCTGGATCAACTCTGCGAACAGAGCCTTGATCAAAAAGGGGCGGACGAGATCAGCAGAATTGTTAAAAACGATCCTGCTGCAAGGGATTATTACATTCGCTACCTGGATATCCACAGCACCTTGCACTGGGATCTGGCGATTCCTGATGCGAACCCCACTGAAAATAAACAGGAGCAGCTTCAAAACAACACTCGACTGAAGCAGTTGGTGGAGTCTTTCATTGCCGAGGCGGCTCTGGAACCGATCGGTTCTTCGCTGACTACCGGAGAGCTTGATACCAGCGAGCTCGTTTCTACCTTACGGCCTTCTTCGCCGTCGTATTCATTACGAAAAACGGCAGGAACACTGGTTGCGGCACTTCTGCTGGCTTTCATGGTGTCCGGCTTCTGGATGCTTTTCCCCACGAAACAGCACGATCCGATTGTCGATCCGGTTGTCAAACAGACTCAGCCCGCCGAAATAGCGCCATCGAACGTAGCAACATCGGATGAATTGGTCAGCAACGACAGCGTTATCTCTCCAAAGC
>JALWSL010000758.1 GCA_027080405.1 Planctomycetaceae bacterium | reverse complement strand
CGGGGGTGGAGTGTCAACAGTAAATAAACACTCAGGAGACGGAGTGCTCCGTCTTGAGGGGCTCTTTTGCCAATAAGGCAGGAGGCAGTTCGATATTGTCGCGCGTCAAGGCGATACGCCCCGTCCGCACCAACTCGATAATGCCGAACGGTCTCATGATGTCAATAAAAGCCGTTATTTTCGATTCCCGTCCGGAAATCTCAATCATGACCTGATCCGCCTGAACATCGACAATTTTGCCACGGAAGACTTCGACCATTTCCTTAACGCGGGTCAAGTCGTCATTTTCCGTGCGAACTTTAACCAGCATCAGATCGCGTTCGACAAAAGTTCGATCTGAAAAATCGACAACCTGAACAACAGTGACAATTTTTTCCAACTGCTTGCGCACCTGGTCAAGAACACGGTTATCGCCCGCTACAACGAAAATCATTCGCGAAAAATCTGCGTTTTCAGTCTCGCCCACTGCCAGGCTTTCAATATTGAAAGCACGGGAGGCAAGCATTCCGGAAATATGTGCCAACACGCCCGGTTGATTGACGACCAACGCCGAGATCAAATGTTTCATGGGGGATTTTTCGCTTTTCAATGTCATACTACGCCTTGAAGTCATACCACGCCTCGAATTTGTCTGCCTGGTGCCAATCCTTCGAATTGATGTTGAACGTTATTCGACGATTACAGTGACAAAGTGCCTCAAAACGATACTTATCAATTGTTGCCAGCAGCATTGGTGTCTGCCTGAACGACTGTCACAAAAAGGGGAGCGTCGCCGCTCCAGTGCGAAAGATCGCCCATTTCAACCAACTGCCGCTCGTGAAACATGATCGAAGGACACGACGAAGACAGAAAAGGCTCAGTCTACCCGGAGCCAGTCCCATTCTCAACTCGATATCCACCAGCAAAGGCAGGAAATGGGAGTTTTATACGGTTTTCTTGCCGGAAAAAGGAATGGCAAACCTCGGTGTGGACATTTGTCAGCATGCTCGGGGCGGAAAGGAAACCGGGGAGTTTTTTCCAACCGGTCAGTAAGAACAGACGTACTACTCGTAAAACGGGCCGATTCTCTTATCATAGGGGGGACGAGGATGCTTCTTGCAGGTGTTCTGAGAAGTCGGCTCTGATCGTTCCCGGTCTGTCTGTCGTTTTGGGTGTCTGATTCGTTTTTTGTGTCTGACTCGTCTGGTTCATTGTCTACGAAAGATGGCTTATGTCGCTGGAGTTGAAAAATATCAAAAAAAGTTATCGGGAGCCGGACGGCAATATCCTGCCGATTCTCGATATCGAGCATTTCCAGGTCGGGCAGGCAGAACAGATTGCCCTGGTCGGTTCCAGCGGAGGGGGGAAGACGACACTATTGAATGTGATCTCCGGCATTACGACGCCGGATTCCGGCCAGGTCATCATTGACGGGAATGAGATCACCCGGTTGCCCGAAGCGGGACGGGATCGATTTCGAGCCGAACGTATCGGTTTTGTTTTTCAGACCTTCAATTTGCTCACAGCTTTTACCGCTTTGGAAAACGTCCTGCTGGGAATGAGTTTTTCCCGGGGCAAGGTCGATAAGCAGTTGGCGATAGATTTGCTGGAAAAAATGGGCTTGGGGAAGCGTCTTTCGCATCGCCCCTCGCAACTGTCCGTTGGAGAGCAGCAGCGTGTCGCGATTGCCCGTTCACTTGCCAATCGTCCCAGTCTGCTCCTGGCGGACGAACCGACCGCAAGTGTCGACCCGGCCAATCAGGACACCATTTTGAAACTGATCCGGGATATGTGTCAGGAATTTGGCGTTTCCCTGTTATTGGTAACGCATGCGATGGAAATAGCCGAGAAGTTCGATCGTGTCGCCCGCTTGAAGGATTTCAACGCGGTTCTCCAGACCACAGCCTAGTTGGTTGGCCTCCGTGTTTTACGTGACCAGAAAAGCAAGTTGAATCTCATGAGTTTAATCAGTATCGCTTTTAAGAGTATTCGCCAAAGGGCGTTGGCTTCGACATTGACAGCCTTCAGCGTGGCCTTGGGTACGTCGCTGATGATCGCGGTTTTAATCGCCAATACGATCGTCACGCGAGCATTCGATCTTCAGGAATTTGGGTACGATTTGGTGATCGGCCCCAAAGGGAGTGAACTCGAACTGGTTTTGAATACGGTCTACCGCATGGCTCCGCCGATCGAGAATCTGCCCTGGCGATACTACGAAGAAGTAAAGGCGGATAAAAACATTGCCGTTGCCATTCCCGTCGCCTTGGGGGATAGCACAGAAATTGGCGGCTTCCCGATTCTGGGGACAGTGGTTGAATACTTCTTCAACGAATACGCTCACGGCAAAAAATTCCAGATTGATGGGGAGTGGCCCAGTCACAAGTGGGACGCCGTGATCGGTTCTCACGTTGCAAGAGTCAATGGCTGGAAAGTGGGCGATCCCTTCCACATGGTTCACGCCGGACAGGCCGATCACGTTCATAAGGAGGAGTTCACCATTGTCGGCATCCTCAAACCGACCGGTACGCCCAATGATCGAACCGTGTTTGTGAACCTCAACGGATTTTTCGCGATCGATGGACATGAAAAGCCGATCGATGAAGCAATCGCCCGGGAAGCCGAGTTTTTCGGTGAAACTCCCGAGCAGGTCAGACAGTTTCACGCCAGGGAACTGGCCCAGTATCAGAAAGAGGTCAAGGAATACGGTCATGCCCACACGTTGCCCATGTTGCAGAAGGAAGTGACATCCATTTTGGTCAAGATGAAATTTGACCCGAAAAACCCGACACTCTCGCAATCCCGTGCGATCGGTTTTTCAGCCAGGCTGAAAGAAGGCTTCAAGGCGCAGGCGGTCAATCCGATTCGTCCGATGCAACGGTTGATGGACAAACTGGTCGGAAACATTCGGATACTGCTGATGTATTTGACCGGGTTGATTATCCTTGTTTCCGGCGTCGGAATTTTTGTCAGTATTTACAATTCGATGGCGGATCGCAAAAAGGAAATTGCGATTATGCGCGCCCTTGGGGCAGATCGCATGACTGTCTTTTCCATTATCCTTGCAGAATCAGTTGCTCTTTGTGTGATCGGTGGTCTGTCCGGCATTGTCATGGGGCACGGGTTGATTATGCTTGCCGGTCCGGTCATCACCGCAAGAAGCGGTTTGCTGATCGACCCGTTCATTTTCGATCCGCAGGAATTGATTATCATCCCGGCGATGATTATCCTCGCTTCGCTCGTCGGTTTTATTCCCGGATTGACCGCCTACCGAACCGATGTGGCAGAAAACCTCAGTTCGTAACAGCAGGCATTTCCGACAATCATAAACCAGAGAATGGCTCCACCCGGAGAATGGCTCCCATGAATGTGACGGTTGAATACAAAACGCAGGTCAAGGTTGCCGCCGGTGTTTCTTCGGAGCAGATCGAATTGTCGGAACCGTCCTCGCTCAAAACGGTTATCCATCAACTGACGGAAAAGCATGGCGACCCGTTGAAGAATATTCTGCTCGATTCAAATGGCAATTTGCAGCCGGCAATTCTTCTGTTTCTTGGAGATAGACAGCTTCGTTGGGACGAAGATGTAAAACTGGGCGATGGGGACACCTTGACGATATTCACTCCCATCTCCGGAGGGTAACGGTGGCATCGAACGATTCAGACCGTGGTGAAGCGAGGGACGTTCGTGCTTTCGAGGCTTCTTCGACAACTTGTAAAGGAACATGAAAATGGCAGACTGGAAGCATTGGCACATTGAACGTAATGACAACGGTGTGGCTACAGTTTGGGTCGATGTACAAAACCAGTCGCAAAATACATTTTCGGCCGCTGTCCTCGCCGAACTGTCGGAAGTCCTTGACGATCTGGAACAGGCGAATACCGATCAAGTGATTCTGTTTCGTTCCCGCAAGGAGAACAGTTTTTTTGCCGGAGCCGATGTCAAGGAATTCACCGGTATCGAAACGGCAAAACAGGCTGCTGAAGTTTCTGCCCGGGGCCAGCAGATCTTTGCAAGAGTTGAAGCTTTGGCACCCATCACCGTAGCGATCATCCGCGGGGCATGTATGGGAGGTGGTCTGGAGTTCGCGTTGGCATGCAATTACCGCCTGGCAATCAATGCGTCTGCCACACGTATCGGTTTGCCGGAAACCCAACTCGGGATATTGCCTGCCTGGGGAGGAACGCAACGCTTGCCTCAAATTGTCGGACTGCTTCAGGCGATCGGAATGATTCTGCAGGCCCAGAAATTGAATGCAGACAAGGCGGCCCGTATTGGGTTGGTTGATCGTGTTTTGGAGGACGGGGAACTGGAAGTTGGAATCGGGAAAGCTGTCGGCGAATTGCTCGCCACCGGTTCATTGAAAAAGCCACCGAAGAAACGAACGTGGGCAAAGTGGTTTGTCGATCGAACAGCGATGGGACGTTCGCTGGCGATTAGTGCAACCGAAAAGAAAATCGCCCCTCAACTCGGTCACTATCCGGCACTGGGGAAAGCATTGCAGGCCATTCGGCTTTCGTTCGTTGACCCGAAAAAAGGCTACGAATTTGAACGCGAAGCGCTGGGCGAATTGATACTCTCTCCAACGTGCAGGAATCTGGTAGGCCTGTTTCTCAACAAGGAACGTGCCCGTAACCCGCAAACGTGGGAGGTTCCCGAATCCGTCCGCGAGAAAAAAATCGAAACAATCGCCGTCCTGGGAGGTGGGACAATGGGAGCAGGTATCGCCCAGCTTGCTGCCAAGCGTGGTTTGAAAGTCATTCTGAAAGAAATTAACGATGACTGCCTGAACGCGGCCCGCTCCCGGATTCAGAAATCAATGGATAAACTGCTGGCCCGAAAACGGATGAGCGAAGCGGATGTCCGCCAGCAGATGGACGCCATCGAATTCACAACCGAATGGGCCCCCGTTTCCCGAGCGGAGGTTGTTGTTGAAGCCGTCCCTGAAACGATGGAATTGAAAAAAACGGTCTTTCGTGAACTGTCGAAACAGTGTGCCCCCGAGACGGTTCTGGCGAGCAACACGTCTGCCTTGTCGGTCAGTGAAATCGCGGACGTTGTCGAAAATCCACAGCGGATGGCCGGACTGCATTTTTTCAACCCGGTGCACAGCATGGATTTGATTGAAGTGGTACAGGCGAAACAGAGTTCTTCGGAAACGATGGGGAAGCTCGTCACGCTCTCCCGACAGTTGGGGAAAACGCCGATTGTCGTGAAGGATTCGCCCGGTTTTGTCGTCAATCGGGTTTTGATGCCCTACCTCGACGAAGCCGTTCTGGTGGCTGTTGAACTGACCGCTCGAGGGCAGGATTTGAGTCAGATTGATCGGGAACTGAAAAAGTTCGGCATGCCGATGGGACCACTGGAATTATACGATCAGATCGGAATCGATGTCGCAGCCCATGTCGCCGGATCGATGTCGGTTGTGTTTGGTGAGGATTCGGTCACCTCAAAAATTCTGCAACGAATGACTGAACAGGGACAATTGGGGCGGAAGTCGGAATCCGGTTTCTATCGCTATGAAAAATCAAGACGGGCCGGACTGGCCGACCTGAAACCATTTCTCGCGGATATCGAACTTGACTTGCCGCAGGCTCCCCCAACACCTCTGGATGAAATGATGACGCCGATTCAACAACGCCTCATTCTGGCAATGATCAACGAGGCGGGACGTTGCCTGGATGAAAGCGTGGTTCCGCAGGCCTGGATGGTTGATCTGGCGATGGTTCTCGGAACCGGGTTCGCTCCGTTTCTGGGGGGGCCGCTCAGCTATGCCAAACAGTTCTCCCGGGACGATTTGCTGCAGACACTCGAACAGTTGGCCGCAGTGTATGGCAAACGCTATCAGCCCGCTGAAGCACTGAAATCCCTGTAGCACCGCCGCCTGTGGTTCTGTTGTTTATCGTTCTATGCCAGGTATGTCAGCATAATAACCGAACCGATCAGGCAGCTGCCGGTACGTCTGTTGAACCGTCGGAATCGTCCAGGGCAACGTAACGATTGACAATTTCCCACAACGAATCGGCTATCTGGTCAGCATCACCATCAAGAGCTTCGCACAGTTGTTGCAGTTCATTGTTGATTTGCATGGCACTGGGTGCGAAACCGGAACCAAGAATAATTTTCTCGTGGATTTTCTTTGCGCTTTGCTCATGAGAGTAGAACAGCTCTTCGTACATTTTCTCGCCCGGTCGAAGTCCCGTGAATTGAATATCGATATCATCAGGGTATTTCAGCCCGGAGAGTGTAATCATATCTTTCGCCAGATCGACAATCTTGACCGGCTCTCCCATTTCGAGAATCAGGACATTGCCCGACTGTCCGATTGCAGCGGCTTGCAGCACCAGTTGGGATGCCTCGGGGATCGTCATGAAGTAGCGAACCATTTTCTCATCGGTTACGGTAATCGGCCCCCCCGCTTCAATCTGTTTGCGGAAGGTGGGGACAACGCTACCGACTGAATTCAGGACATTTCCAAAACGGACGGTAATAAATTTCGTGCTGGAAGTTTGAGCCATCGCCTGCAGATATTTTTCTGCCATCAGTTTCGTCGCTCCCATCACGCTGGAGGGGCGAACAGCTTTATCTGTCGAGATCAGGACGAAACGTTCGACGTGATGACGGTGTGCGGCATCGACAACCTGTTTCGTCCCAATAATGTTGTTACGTATGGCCGCGTACGGGTTATCCTGCATCAGCGGGACATGTTTGTAGGCAGCCGCATGGAACACCATTTGGGGGGAATGTTTCTTGAAAACAGCTTCCAGCGCATCGCTGTCCAGAATACTGGCCGTGACGTACACAATCTGCGTTTCCGGATGATCCTGTTTGGCAAATTCCTGTTCCAACTGGAACACACCGAATTCGGAATGATCGAACACGATCAGCTTTTCCGGACGGAAATTCAACACCTGCCTGCACAGTTCACTGCCAATGCTTCCTGCTCCTCCGGTAACAAGAACCGTTTTGCCACAAATCGAGTCGCATATCTCTTCCATCCCCAATTTCGCGGGAGGCCTGCGCAACAGATCATCGATATCGAGATCCCGTACCGCCAACCGAAACCGTCCTTTCACGATCTCAGCGACAGTTGGAATCTTGTGAACTTCAATGTCGGTATCCTGACATTGTTGCAGTAACCTTCTGACAACGTTACCAGTTGTGGTGGTAGGAACAAGTATATGTTGAATGCCAGCCAGTTTGCTCTGTTCCCTGAATTCATCGCAGGAATAGACTTTTCGCCCGCCAATCAGGGAATGCCTTTTTTGAGGACTGTCATCGATGAAGCCCACCACACGGAAACGCCCCAGTTGCCCGTTGGTACTCAACAGCATTTTCCAGATGCCGATCGATGTTTCGTCGGTACCGAAAATCAGGGCCTTTTCTGCCGGTTGAGGCAACTTCCCTCTATTCCACTTCTTCCAGAGTATTCTGCAACCGACACGAAAGCCGGAGATGAACAGCAGACAGAGAACAGCATCAATCAGAATAACGGATCGTGGAACAATGAATTCCCGACCTGAATAGAGATACGAAACCACCAGGAGAACAGCAGCGCTGATAGCGCAACTGGTCGAAGTAATCAACAGGTCCACAATGGAAGCGTGTCGGAATGCATACTTCCATTCGCGGGTGAAAGTGCATACCGTCAACTTGACGCCAAGAACAAATGGAAGTGCGGCCAAAAACCAATCAATGCCCGCTTGCCCCAAATTGAAATCAAAGCGCAGACAAAACGCCAAAAACAGCGATACCGCAATTATCAACGCGTAAACCGGAAGTATCAGGGCGAGGCGATGCTGCATCCAGCAGTCTCCAGAACTAACGAAAGATGTCGTACAGAGGGGCCTGGTTATTCAACCCGGCACAATGGAAAGAGATCATGGATTGGGAAAGAGGGGTGAATTTGCCGGCCTGGAGCAGACTGCAACTTTCAGTCAGCAATTCAGCCGGGGCGTAGTTTTAGCCCGATCCGACTATATCGTCCAGAGACCTTTGCTTGCCGCCTCCGACAGTGAACCTGTGACCACATGTCCGAGGGGTGTTTTTTGCTGCCCTGAAGGTGCCTAATATCTGTAACCTGTGTTACAACAAGTGGTTACGGTATCGAATCTGGGAAATTCTTCTTGCTCCCCATAGGAGCCAGATTGTAAGAGTTGCAATAGAAATCCATTTTCCTGTCCCGAAACTGCGCGAATGATACTCCCATCTCAGCAGATGTTTTCCTTGCGGGACGAAAACTGCCCGGAACATTCCGGCGTATCTTTCAGACTCAATTGGCGCCCCATCCAGAAATGCAAGCCATTCCTGATCATACAGGTCGCGCAGGATCAGCTTTCTGTTTGATGCGGCTTCCACTTCGAGGACAAGATGATTCGGGGCATACTCCAGCCAGCGGATTTCTGCCTCATTGGCAAGATCATTTTGATTCGCTTCCCAGTCTGCTCTGCGGTGACTGTTGAGCAACTCGGAAAGATAAAGCGGTTCCTCTCTTCCCCAGGCTCGATTGAGAAATTCATCGAAACCGGCCCAAACCAGTTTCAGATCTGCATCATCGGCAGCGGGGGGATGAAAGCTGAGAATGTGTGTCACCGCCGCTTCACGCAGCCATTTCAATTGAGCGGGAGTGAAATGGACAAAGCCGGATTGTTCCTCTTCTTTCGCCTGTTTCCTGTTTGTTTGTTTCTGGCTGGAAGGATACATCAACGCCGGTTCGAAATATTCAGCCGGCCCGATTCCCAGATAAATCGGGTTTGATGTCGCCGTCACTCCAATTGTGGTAACCAGATTCGGCCCCGGTGCAAAAACCCTGGCAGGATCTGGATGATTGATCAAAATTGCCCGCACCTTACTTTTTTTGCGCACAACAATGGGCGTCTGTGGCACCATGAACGCATAGGTCACACGCTGACTGACCCAGGAAAAATCGAAAACAGTTGCAATAAAAATCAGTGAGACCGCAATTCCCTTCCAGCGAAGCGAACCCTTTTTCAAAAACTGATCCAATCCGTAACCGGCCCACATTGCCACCGCAAGCGTTGTTAAAATTCCGTATCGGCCGGGCCCGCGAAAGAATCCGAACCCGGGGAGATATTGCATCACCGGAACAAGCAGGCCGGTTGCGTAAACCACTCCGAACAGCCCTAAACCAGCCAATATCAACAGCGGGATCCCATTCGATCTCAAACAGTCATTTCCTGTTTTTTTCTTTCGGGAGCGCACGAATTTCATGCCTCCATAGACAGCCAGCAGCAGGGGGATGATCCCGAAGTAGAGGTGGGCTTCGACCTTATTGGTCCCGGTTCTGCTTGCCAGAAGTTTCATGTGGCCCAGTCGGGAATCGAGTTGGTCCGCATCAGCATACCAATACCACGGCAGAAAAATCTGTGACAGATACTCCGGCGGAATGTGTCCGTAACCGGGATCAAACTCTGCAGAAGAATTTGTTTCCCGTTGACTGTTCTGTTTCATCGTCCAGGTTGGAAGCAGTTGCATGCTCGCCAGCAGGATCCCGCAGGCAATCGCCACGCCGGGAAAGATCGTTTTTCTGATCAATAGCGACGCGAAACCGCCAGACGCTCTTTTTTTTGAAGCAAGTTCGATTACAGTCGAAACCACGACCCAGGCAGTAACCGCCAACTGTGTGATGAAAGCCAGATGGTAATGCCCGAGCAACAGTTGCAGGGCGAGAGCACCCGATAGCCCCCATAACCAGAGCACTTCTCCCGTTTTTTGAAAACGCATCAGCAACCATAAACAGAAGGGCAAATACGCACCGGTCGTGATCGCCCACTCCAGGCAGCAACGAGGGGGAAACCAGCCATACACAAAGACAATCGCTGCCAGCGTCCCCGCAGAAAAACCCAGCCCCAGTTCACGGGCAACAGCCAATGTTGCCAAAAAGGCCAGGACATAGTGCACCAGATGGATCACGTTGTAGGCGGTGTTGACATCGCACACCCAGTAGAGGAGCAGGTTCATCGGATAGAACACGCCGGTCTGACTTTCCGCAATCACCGGATACCCGTGGCCGACCAGCGGGTTCCATTGGGGAATGACACCTGAGTGCAAGCTGTCAGCATAGAACGATTTCTGAGGCATGAAGTAGGTGTAAATATCGCCCCCGATTAAACCACCGCCCAGCCAAAGATCCAACCAGAACCACATGGTTAAACCGGTTGCCAGCAACAGAATCAGCAGCCAATGTTCGTATCGCTTCCCGTCCGGTTCAACTGGTGACATATTCATTTTCGTTGACGTGTCTGTTTTTTCAGGGTTATGACGCACAGAACTTTCGGAATCAGCCTCAAAACGCTTATACTTCCCCAAGATGGGTCTCCAACCGGATGCTTCAGATTGTTGAACCAGCATGTATCATAATTGGTATCAGGTCGGTTTCCGAGTGTGAGACCTGTTTTCATTCGCCAATCAGTGCAGTTTCAGGTTCCCGTTTCGATGTTGTTTGATCGAACCCGTGCAATAACCGGACACGATCACGAGTCGGGCAATTTCGATTGGAGGCCTGAACGGGCATTGGATGATGGCGTTTTGCAGTTCGATCTTTAACTACGGTTATTTAGCTTCGGATTATATTGTTACACGAGTTTCAGGATGGAGTGATCATGCCACAGACGAAGACGATCCACGAAAAGTTGACAGAAATTGCAAACAATCTCTGGTGGAGTTGGCAGTCGGAATTGGACGACATTTTCAGACGCATCGATCCGGTCAAATTCGCGGAATTCAGTCAGAATCCCGTTCAGCTTCTGCAGGCCTATCCTCCCGAGAAACTGGAACAGCGGGCACGGGAAGAGG
>JALWSL010000757.1:2334-2734 GCA_027080405.1 Planctomycetaceae bacterium | reverse complement strand
CCCATATTCGCAAATCACGATACCTGGCGATAGCCAACTTTGCCACCGGCAATGAGAAGGCGGGCGAAGCCGAACTGAAGACTCTTGAACAGATGCTGGCAAAGAAGAAATTGTTGATTACGGAACAGGAACCAGAACAGAAACCGAAACAAGAACAGAAATCAGGCAAACAGACAGCGGCCAGTCAAAAGAACACACCCGAAAAGAAACAGACGTCGCAATCGAAGCAACCGGCCAAACAGCCTGAGAAAAAGGCTCAGACAGAGGCGGAAAAGAAAGCAGCCGAGAAGGCTCGTCAGGAAGCTGCAAGAAAGAAAAGAGAAATCAAGTCGCAGGTTAAATTACTGGAAAAGGCTATTGCTCATGTAAAAGCCCAGCGAGAAACCGCACGGGGGAATCA
>JALWSL010000757.1:0-2324 GCA_027080405.1 Planctomycetaceae bacterium | reverse complement strand
GGAATCATCGAAAAGCGTTGGAACTTTACAAGAAGGCGGGCGCACTTCCCAGGACGGTTATGGCTCGTGCCCATTTTCTTGCAGGTGAAAAGGAAGAAGCGGAGAAGCTCGCCAAAAAAGCGGTCGATTCGGCTCGCAACGAAGTTTATCCGCTCGCCTTTTATGCCAAGCTGTTGCACGATCTGAACAAGCCAGCCGAATCGAAAAAAGCGTTCGAGCAAATGCGGGAAATCTCCGCCTTGATCGATACCGATCTTTCCATCTTCAAGGAATTGGCACCGCTGGCAAAGGAATATGGATACAACGAAAACTGGTTGCGTGAATACAAACATCGGGAAGATGTCGGAATACGTCCACCACTGGAATCGCTCGGCCCACTGACCTGGCACCCTTCCCCGGCTCCAGCATGGAAGTTGCAGGATTCATTTGGAAAGACTGTTGCACTTTCCGATTACCGGGGCAAACCGGTGATCGTCATTTTCTACCTCGGGTTTGGCTGTTTACATTGTGTCGAACAGCTTGGCGTTTTTTCACCGATGACAAAGCAGTTCAACCAGGCGGGAATCGATATTGTTGCAATCGGCTCGGATGATCTCGACTCTCTCAAAAGCGCCCTCTCTGCCTACACACAGGAAAAGTCGATTGAGTTCCCGGTGCTCACAGATGGGAAGCTCGAAGTTTTTGAAAAATATCGATGCGTCGACAATTTCGAAAACCAGGCGTTGCATGGCACCTTTTTAATTGACGGCCAGGGTCAAATCCGCTGGCATGATGTCGGCCCGGAACCATTCACCGACGCAAAGTTTCTTTTGAAAGAAGCTCAACGATTATTGAACCTTTCTCCCGCAAACAGAGAGGCGTCCACCGGGGTTGTCTCGAACGGAAAATGACAACGGGAAAAGATAGAGACCGAGTGGCGTCCGCCGAACGCGTGAAAAGTCTCGATCCTCCATCTGCGAAATCAGATGGTAATGCACTTGAGCGGATTATTCCCGAATAGTCATCCGTCTGGGCAACTTTTGCAGAGCAATGGCTCCCTGTCCCTCCTGTATTGTTTTGCCGTTGAAATCCTCATAATCGGCAGAATTTGCCAGTCTTAAGCGATATTAATCATTTTCAAATAGTATCGCTTATCTTGCATTTCAACGGGAAAATCCCTCTTTCCAATTCATAAAAAACCGATAAGAAAGGGGATTCCATATACAAACAGAAGTGGGCTGGAGCGGGGAGGCTGCCCTTTTGTTCTTCACCCCTGTGAACGAATCCCAAGCACGGATTTATTTTTATGTACCAGACTGCGTTAAAATCGGTTTTCTCTGCGGTGTGCGTATTATGTGGAATCCTTGGAGTGAATTTTGCTCCCGGAGTGGAACAGGATTGCCTGGCTGATGACTGCGTTGGTTCTGGTTATTGGATTGTGAGCACCTATTCGATGCCGCAGATGCCGGGATCGAATCCGAAGTGTCTGGACTTCCAGTTCTATTTCAAGCCGGTTTGCGGGAAGATGCGGCGTAGCAGCTGTGCTGAAATGCAGCAATCGCTCAACCCGGATGCCCCCACCTGTTTTTACATTCATGGCAGCTACGTGGGCATCGATGTTGCAATCAAGGATGCCAACAATACTTACGGTTGGCTCATCAACGGAACACAGGGGTGTCCGCTGAATGTTGTTTTCTTCGTTTGGCCCAGCGACGAATATCATACGGGGCTTCCCTCCGTCGATGTGACTCGCAGCGGAATCGTCGCCACGCAGAACGGCATTTATCTGGCCCACTTGATGGATCGCATACCTGGTCACTCTCCCATTTGTCTTATTGGGCACAGTCATGGGACGCGAACGGTTGCAGCCGGCTTGCATTATCGGGGCGGCGGACAGATCTACGGGGTTTATAAGGGGACGCCAAACAGGTGTCGCCCGATTCGTGTGGTCTTTGCCGCAGCGGCAATCAATCATAAATGGTTGAATCCGAGCAATCGATACGGCAAAGCGATGACCCAAATTGATTCCATGTTGAACCTGGTGAATCGCCGTGATCTGGCACTGACTCTTTACCCGTTCGTCACTCCTACGTACGGCCGGGCGCTGGCAAAAACCGGGGTGACACGTTTTGATAAAAGGCGATTGGGCGATCAGACCTGCAAAGTTCACGAACTGGACGTTACAGACGTAATCGGCTTTCGCCATACCTGGCCCAATTATTACGGACGCCCCGAATTGGCCAGGATGATTGCTCCCTATATCTGCTTTTGTGGATCTGCACCACAATGCCCGGCGGTGCCCAAACAGGTGCATAATAGAGCCGGAGAAAAAATGTACGCAGACG
>JALWSL010000756.1 GCA_027080405.1 Planctomycetaceae bacterium | reverse complement strand
GTTCGTAGGGATCCAGACTTTTGACCAGATCGTCGAACGTATTGATCACTTTCGATTCCGTTCGCACAACCGTTTCACCTGGTTGTATGCCTGCCAATGCCATGGCTGAACCGGGAAGCACAGAACCGATTGTCCAACCCTTGGCCGATTGAATGCCGCCGATTCGGGTACTGATACCCAATCTTGCCCGAGACCGTTCACCTGTTCCGACCCCGGGAAGTCCCGCTGCAAGATCCTGTAGATAGCTTAATGGGATCGGGCAACCTTTAATTCGATAGAGCACACGTTGACCGACAGTAGAACCGCCATACTTCAGCAGGACGGCAACGTGTCTCAGATCGTCGTTGGTTCCGGCCCAGTCTCCCCCGATAAAAATATTCTGGGGGATTTCAACGGTAAAACCATCCGCATTGATGCCCGGATACTTCCGCATCCCCGAATTGTATTCGATCATCGCGTTGAGTCGTGTCAGCGCACGGGCGGCGGAGCGTTCAAATTGGGAGTAATGGATCATATTGAATTCATCCAGTCGATGTCCCAACAGATCGTTGTCGATCAGTCGGATTTCATCGATGGCTTCACTGACCTTCAACGCCTGATCGTCCATTTGTTTGCGCAGCAGTCCCAGATGGATCTGCATCACGACCTGCAGACCCCGAATTTTTCCTTCGATGGACGCCTTTTTGAAAAATGGGAGCATGGAAACGACAGTTTCTGCACTCCCCCGGGAAAGCAGTTCCTGCGCAGATTGGCGAACGAAATAATCATCCGATTCCAAATCGGATAACGCCTTTGTACGCAACTCTTCCCCGAGTTCCGGCAATTCGGGCGCAGGGGGAAGTTGGGCCTGACAACGGGCAGGCAGGCTGCATTGGCCAATCAGCATTCCGATTAACAAGCCAGCGAAAAAACGCATTGCCCACTCCCTGGACGATCATCAATAATAATCTTTAATAACAGAGCCAACTCAAACGAGAATTTCCTGCAATACCCTCGCTTCTTCGACTCCGGTTAAACGGAAATCGAGCCCCTGGAATTTGAAGGTCAACTTTCGATGGTCGATTCCAAACTGCTGTAACAGTGTGGCGTGTATGTCCCGCACGTGGACGGGATTCTCCTGGGCAGCATAGCCAAGTTCATCGGTATTGCCATACGAGGAACCGCCACGAATACCGCCGCCAGCCATGAACATCGAATACCCTTTGATATGGTGATCTCTTCCTGACCCTTGCGCCATCGGCGTTCGGCCGAATTCGCCCCCAAACAGGACAAGCGTTTCGTCAAGCAGTCCCCGCTGTTTCAAATCCTGTAAAAACGCGCCAGTAGCCTGATCCACTTCTTTGGCCGTTATTTCAATCGCTCGTTTGATTCCACCATGGTGATCCCAGGCTCGATGATAAATCTGTACGAAACGAACTCCCTGTTCCAGCAAGCGGCGAGCCAGGAGGCAGTTCGAAGCGTAAGTTCCATCCCCCCCTCTGGTACCGTAGCTTTCAAATGTTTCCTTCGTTTCTGCGGAAAGAACCATCAGTTCCGGGACGCTTGTCTGCATGCGAAATGCCATTTCGTACTGTCTGATTCGTGTCAGAATTTCGGGATCATCAACAAGCTCATTGAACTGCCTGTTTAATCCGTTGACGGTATCCACCAGTTTCTTCTGTTGTCCCAGTGATACGCCATCCGGTCGGTTGATATACAAAACCGGTGCACCACTGGCGTGAAATTGGACTCCCTGATATTGCGATGGCAGAAAACCGCTGTGCCATTGCCGGGCGGCTATTGGTTGCGACTGCCCTCCTTTTCCGACTGAAGTTAACACGACATAGCCGGGCAGATTTTCCGTTTCCTGTCCAAGACCGTACAGCAGCCACGAGCCGATGCTGGGACGTCCCGCCAAAGAACTGCCCGTGTTGAAGACCGCATGCGCGGGATCGTGATTGATCTGATCGGTGTACATTGAACGGATAATGCTCAGTTCATCAGCCACGGCTCCGATTTTCGGGAATTGATCACAGATCGACTGGCCGCTTTGACCAAATTTCCTGAAGGGAAATTGTGGAGCAAAACATTTCAGTTCCTGCCCCTGCAATTGTGCAATTTGCTGCCCCTTGGTAAATGATTCCGGCATCGGTTGACCGTGCATTTCCCGCAGTTTTGGCTTGTCATCAAATGTTTCCAGATGCGAAGGCCCCCCCGCCATGCACAGATGCACGATCCGTTTTACTTTTTGAGGATAATGCAATTTCTTCAGGACCCCTGCCTGTCCTGCCGATGCCGTTGGGGACTGATTTTGTTGCAGCAGGGAATAGAGGGCGATCGCTCCCAATCCTGTGCCTGTTCGGCTTAAAAAACTGCGCCGATTCTGGCTCATCGCCCATTGTCGCACATCGTGATTTTCCCTGCTCATCATGTCACCATCATTTTGTATTATTAACGGTAAAAGTTTGCGAATGGTTCGAAAAATTTCGAAAAGTATCAGTTTGGATACGCCTGCCGGAATGAATCAACCGCGCTGGGGTAATCAATATCGGGTAATCGTTTCGTGGAGGTTCAACACAGCTCGAGAGACTGCCGTCCAACTTGCCAGCTCCGTCGGTTCGATTTTTGGGGCAGCTTTCGCCAATCCGATTTTCTTCAGCTTGGGAGCTTCTTCAGGATGTTTTTCATAATAGTCTTTACTTGAATGCAGAAGTTGATGGATCAGGGCCATTTCTCCGGGTTTGGGAGAACGGGAAAGA
>JALWSL010000755.1:396-2744 GCA_027080405.1 Planctomycetaceae bacterium | reverse complement strand
CCGGTTGAGCGTATCCTGCTAGTCTTCGGAGAGTCAGGGCGTACTGCCGAAACCGGCCCGGTCGTGTTCCCGTACATTTTTATCGACATCGGAAATCGCGACGATATCGCCATACAACCTCGCTTTTTCTGTAATGACAGAACCCTGATACCGCATACCGATACAGCCAACGCCCAACCGTTCGACCTTGTGCTTCGGTTTATCCGCTGCCTGAAGTGAAAAAGGCCAAGCCGCCAGCCCCCCCGCCGCAATCGCGGAAGTTGAAAGAAAAGAACGCCTTGAATTGGTTGAAGACTGGGAGGAACTCATGAAACAGACTCCTGAAAAGATACGCCAGATTTATCCGGTAGTTGAAACAGTTATTCAACAAGTCAATATTCATCAACTTGTGTTGATATAGTGATTATAACACGGACGATAGCGATTGCATTGCGTAAATGCGTATTGTTTTTACGATATATTGTCATGCGGTCTTCCTTGAAAGGGATTGTTCATCCTCGAAAATGACTGCCTTGGAGGGAAACAGTGGATCATCACTGGAGGCGTGGATTACGGATTGGGGGGATAGCTGCCTGCTTATGAAACAGCGGCGACAGGCCGGTTGTGCGGTACGAGGTTGCTGTTCCGTTTGCGCTATCCTGTTTACGGGGATGCGCACGGATTTTGTGTAGCAGCAGGATCGTTCAGCTTCTCGGGTGGTGTAGAATGGTCATTGCAGGTGGTGTTGAACGGTCATTGTATCAGCCTGCGAGAAACCGGGTCAGGCGATCCAATCCGACGGTCAGCGTCTCAATGTTTGTTGCGAAAGAGAGCCGTACGAATCCAGGGGCTCCGAAAGCGTCACCGGTAACAAGGGCTACTTGTGCCTGTTCCAGCAGCGCGGTGCAGAAATCGGTTGCGTTATCGACGACAACTCCTCCCTGAAGCGGTTTGCCGAAGTATTTCGAGACATTGAAGAACGCATAAAACGCACCGCCTGGTTCGACAAAACTGATCTCCGGAATTTCGCGCAAACGTCCGAGAGTGTAATCCCTGCGTTTGGTGAACTCGCCCAGCATTTGCGAGACACAATCTTGCGGCCCGGTCAACGCGGCGATGGAAGCATACTGTGAAATGCTACATGGGTTGGATGTTTGCTGCGACTGCAACTTGTTGATCGCTTTAATCAATTCGGGATCGCCGATTGTCCAGCCGATACGCCAGCCAGTCATCGCATACGCCTTGCTGACACCGTTGATGACAATCGTACGGGAGGCAATTTCGTCTCCCATGGTCAACATGCACTTTGTTTCCCAACCGGGGTAGACAAGTTTGTCGTAGATTTCATCAGAAAGAACGTAGATGTTTTTCTCAACGGCATACTCGCCAATCTGTCGCATCAGATCAAGCGGATAAATCACGCCGGTCGGATTACTTGGACTATTCAGCATGATCATTTTTGTGCGATCGGTCGTTTTGGCCGCAATGCTTTCGATGCTCGGACAAAAGCCCTCTTCTTCGTTGGCAATCACCAGAACGGGAACGCCGCCTGCCAGTTCAACCAGGGCACTGTAACTGACCCAATACGGTGTCGGGATCAGGACTTCATCGCCGGGATGCAGCATCGCGGTCAGCACATTATGGATGGAGTGCTTAGCCCCGTTGGACACAATGACATTTTCCGGTTTGATCGACAAATTGTAATCACGCAGGGCCGCTTCACAGATGGCCTGCTTTAATTCGATGACCCCGCCAGCGGGTGTGTAATGCGTTTTCCCGGAATTCATCGCTTCAATGGCGGCTTCGCGGATATGTTCGGGAGTGATGAAGTCCGGTTCTCCCAGTGTGAATTCGTAAACATCCACGCCACTCGCTTTCAGCTCTTTCGCTTTAGTGGCGGCGGCGATCGTTGCAGAAGGCTTCAGGGAGGCAACAGCAGGCGAAAAGTCCATGAATCTTTGTCCGTGGTTGATGTTTCCATTGAACGCGGGGAATAACGACATTCCCGTTTTTACGATTGTGGACAAGAAATTTCATGCGTCAAGTCGGGCCCACCATTTTGTCGACCGGTTCTTCAAATCCTGCCCATATCAGAAGACTAAAGCAGCAACGAAGAGGCATTTGTTGATGAGTGTTCGCTAATGGATATTCGGGTTTGATGGTTTCCTGTGTATCAGCCCATGAACCATTTTCCCGTTTGATCGTTGGTAATGACACGAGCTGTACGTTATATTGTTCGTATGTGCGCATGTGTGGTTTGCAGAATGCAGATGCGTATTGAAATTCACCAGATTCCATTTGTTGTATTAACGAAAGAGAATGAAATGGTATTAAAGAGAATCGGGGTCGCTTCGACGGGAAAAATGTTG
>JALWSL010000755.1:0-386 GCA_027080405.1 Planctomycetaceae bacterium | reverse complement strand
ATCATGGGATTGCTTATCGGCATTATCTTCTCGGTCATGTCATTGGCGGCAGGGGCGGCAGGGGGAATGAAGGGAGCGGCAGGGATCGAGGCGATGTTCGGTGCCGGTGCCGTTATCGCTTTACCACTTTTTTATGGCGTGATGGGGTACATCGGGGGGATATTATTGGCTGTCATGTACAACATTGTGGCAGGAATTGTCGGCGGGATTGAAATGGAGTTTATTCACCCGGCACAGGATGAAGCCCTCTGATTTCAGCTTTCCGATACGGTTCCGATCAGCGTCCAGTGTCTGTCGCTCGTTTGACGCAGTTCGGTCTGTAATCCCGCGATGTCCTGTAGCAATTGTCGAACTTCTTCCAGTGTCAGGGCGGCTTCGAGTGATTG
>JALWSL010000754.1 GCA_027080405.1 Planctomycetaceae bacterium | reverse complement strand
CCGAGATCCTTTCACCACAGGACTAGCAATCTCGTTGGAGCGGAAAATTTGACCGTTTCCCGTTTCAAGATTCAAATTTGATACCAGCAAAAGTGATCGATGTCCGGGGGGATGGAGTCGCTTGAAGCGTTATTGGGGGAGGATGCAAGGATGCGTCCGGTTTTCATCTTTTTCTGGTTGATTGCTTTCAGCCTGGCGCAACCGTGTCAGGCGCAGGGCGTTTCCGGCCCATTTTCCAATGCAAAATCGATCTGGGAAACAGAACCGACCGAACAGCAATCGGACACTGGGAAAGCGAACACTGGCAACCTGAACGCCAACACTCTGAACGCTGGCAAACAACAGCCCTCATTGCAAACACCGCGACCAATCGCCATTCCTTCTCATTCTGCGCCTCGCTCGATCGTCCCTGCATCATTGGAGAGGCAGTCCCCTGCTTCGCTGGAGAAACAAGCCCTTGCCCCAAAAACAGCTTCCACCACAACGACAGCGTCCACCATTTCAAGCAAAAGAACAGCATTGCCGTTGAGGAAGCCGGGAGAAACATTAACGAAGCAGGAAAAACAGGAGACAGCGGACAGGAAAAGACTCGGCTCGACGACCCAACAACTGGGCACCACCACGCTGGTGTTGGGGGGTATTATCGTGGTGATTTTGCTGGCTTCCCGCTTGATGAAAAAACATACCCGTGTGGGAACGATGAATCTTTCCTCGGAAGTTCTTGAGGTTCTGGGGCGAAAAATGCTGGATCAAAAACACGCGATCCATTACGTCCTGTGTGGCAACCGGATATTGATTCTGGGAACCTCACTGGAAGGAATCAGAACACTGGCCGAGATTACCGACCCGGTCGAAATTGACAGAATACGGGGTGAGTGCAAACCGATTTCCGTCGAATCGACGATCGGTCATTCCTTCGGATTTCTGCTTTCCAGAACGGAACGTGAAACCGAACATGTCAATCTTGATAAACAGCATCGTCGCAGGCAAAAAAAACGGAGCAGCCTGCGAAAAGGCTCCAAAAGGTCTTCCAGAGACAGAAATCAGCCGCCGGCTCCCGACCTGGCGGATTTTGGTCTGAACATCGATGCGATGAAGGAGGGCCGATCATGAAATGCGCCCTTTCGCAAAAATGTTTTTTGAGGGGATTGGCAATTGTTGTTTTTCTGGTTCTTCCCCTGACTCCCCGGTTGGTTTGGGGACAGGCCGGGAATTCGAGCAATGCGCCTGCACTACTCCCCGAAAGCGGTCGTATTCAGGATCAGCTTCCTTTGCCAGCCGGGACAATCCCCGCGAATGTCCGTAGCGAGACCGATCCGGTTTTTCCAGCCGGGCTCGATCCGGACAAAATGCTTTCACCACGCGGACTGACGCCCACATTGAAATTGATGATTCTGTTGACGTTGATCACGTTGGCTCCCTCGATTTTGATCATGACAACCTGTTTTATCCGAATCATCATCGTGCTTGCGCTGCTCCGTCAGGCACTGGGGACACAGCAGTTGCCCCCGAATCAGGTTTTGCTTTCCATCAGCATGTTTCTGACGATCATGGTGATGTGGCCGGTCTGGAAACAGGCGTATGAAAATGGAATCCGACCGTATTCGGAATCGCAGTTTGAATCGGTCGAAGATCAACAGGATGGTCTCCAGTTGGCTCTGGAACGCTCACTGCTTCCGATCCGCCAATTCATGAGCGATCAGATTTTTCGCACAGGTAATGAAAACGCGATCTGGATGTTCATCGAATATCAGCGTCCGCCGGCCGATTCTCCGGAAGCATCCACCTGGAAGGAACCGGAAAATTTCGACGAAATTCACACCACCGTTCTGATTCCCGCCTTCATCCTGAGCGAACTGAAAACGGCCTTCATTATCGGCTTCCAGATTTATCTCCCCTTTATCGTGATCGACATGGTCGTGGCATCGGTTTTGATCAGCATGGGCATGATGATGTTGCCTCCGGTCATGATTTCACTCCCGTTCAAACTGCTGCTGTTCATTCTGGTCGATGGGTGGTATCTGGTAGTCGAAATGCTGCTCCAAAGCGTTCACCCTTACACGGGCAGCGGTTGACGTTCAGAAAAATTCCGGCCCGATTCCCTTCGTGTCATCCCAACGAACCAATACGACTTGAAACATGGACATAGATTCTGCAATAGAAATCACCCGCAGTGCGGTAATATTGACGCTGCTCGTCGGAACTCCCGTGATGGGGGTTGCGATGGTGGTTGGCCTGATCATCAGTCTGTTTCAGGCCCTGACACAACTGCAGGACCAGACACTCAGTTTTGTTCCCAAAATTCTGGCCATGGTCGGAACGCTGCTGTTAATCATGCCCTGGATCATCGGGAAAATTGTCAGTTATACCGTCGAATTGTGGAGCTCCATTCCGGACAACCTGTAGCAAAGCGATCAAGCAACCGTTCCAACGTACAACCTATTTCGGATTATATGACAGGCCAGTTGACAAGCTGCTTGACAGAAACAACCGGGGTTCAGCATCCCTGACTGCATCTGTTGCGAATCTACGAATCATGTTCAATGTTGTCGATCAAATCTCGAACGAGTTTCTCAGCGATTGGTCCAATCGCCTGCTGGTCGATGCTGCGCTCTCCTACTTCATGACATTCTTCCTGGTGATGATCCGCCTATCGGGATTGATGATGATCGGTCCTTTTTTCTGTCATTCCGCCATTCCGATGAATATCAAATTTCTGTTTGCATTTTCGCTCGCCCTGATTGTCACACCTGC
>JALWSL010000753.1 GCA_027080405.1 Planctomycetaceae bacterium | reverse complement strand
CCCTGGGGAACCGGTTATCCTGGCTGGCATATCGAGTGTTCGGTCATGGCGAGAAAACTTCTGGGGCGGGATGTCATCGATATCCACACGGGGGGAGAAGACCTGATCTTTCCACATCACGAATGCGAAATCGCTCAAAGTTGTGGCTGTTCCGGCAAAAAGGATTTTGCCCGTTTCTGGATGCACGCCAGATTCCTGCTTGTCGAGGGCGAAAAAATGTCCAAAAGCAAGGGGAATTTCTACACGGTTCGTGATGTCCTGAATGGTCGGGTAACCGGGCGGCAGGTTCATCCGGCTGTCCTGCGTTACGAACTGATTCGTTCCCACTATCGCAGCAACATGAATTTCACCGAGAAAGGTCTACGGGATTCCGCAGGAGCTGTCCGAAAACTGACAGAGTTGAACGCGAAACTTGAGGAGCAAACCGCAGGCGAAATCGCAGAAATTGATAACAGCTACCCGGTCATCGCGGAATTTCTGGATGCTCTTCGTGATGACCTGAATATTTCAGGCGCGCTGGGTGTTTTATTCAGCTGGATTTCCAGTGATCCGGGCAATCCCCACGAGGCCCTGGCCGCTTTGAAAACGATCAATCGCATTCTGGATGTTGCCCCAATGGAACATGCCCAGGAACTGAATGCGACAGAAGAGACAAGTGGTTCAGATGAGCTTGATGTCCGGGCCTTGTGTCAGGGAATCGATGATGCCCGCAGCAACAAGGACTACGCCAAAGCGGATGAATTACGTCTTCAACTGCAGGAAGCGGGATACGAAGTCCGAAATTCTCCGGAAGGGACAGTGGCAACCAAACAGTTGGCGTAAACGTGATTGCTGCGTCTCGAAAACGCTTCGCCCATCGATGAAATCGGGGTTGTGTGCCCCGGACGCCTCCAACTGAAAGCTAATTTCAACAGAATTCATTATTCATGATGTCCCACGGTATCCGACCATTCATTTCCGAACTTCCTGTTGTCGATGTGCATGAACATCATCTTCCCGAAGTGTTTTTGAATCGGGATGTCGGACTGCTTGATCTATTCCAACAGAGCTATGCAGGCTGGGCCAAAGACCGTCCTTATCCGCTTCCTTCAGAATCCCGGGAGGAAGACCCCATGCTCAGTGATAGCGGGGAGGCGACCTGGGAACAGATGGCGCAGTACGTTGAGCGAAGTGCCTCCAACCATTTTGTGCGCAATCTTGTTCGCGGCATCGACGAACTGTACGGGCTGGACGGTGCCGGAATCAACCGAGACAACTGGAGGGAAATCGATCGGCAGGTTCGCAAACGACACGCCGATCCTGATTACCCCCATCGCGTTATGAAACAGGCCGGAGTCCGTCAGGTCATTACTGATTGCTACACTGACCCGCTGCTCGATTGCAAAAAGGAATTGGCACCGAATTATCATTCCGTGTTAAGGATCAATGCTTATGGTGTCGGGAATCACCCCGCTCGCCGTTGCCACAACGGTAACAGCCCGTTTGAATTTGCCCGGAAACTTGATTGTCCTTGCGATACTTTCGACGATTTTTGCCAGCTCATGGAAACATCGGTTCGAACGCTGGAAGATCGCAACCAGGTCGCGATTAAAAATGCACTGGCGTACGACCGGGACATTCATTTCGATGAACCAGATGAAAAACTGGCTCGCGAAGCCTGGCGAAATGAAAATGCGACCGACAAACAACTGAAAGCATTCGGAGACTTTGCGGTCGATCGTTTCTGCACGATCGCCGGGGAGTTGGACATCCCCATGCAAATGCACCTGGGAACGGCTATCATACGAGGTTCCCATCCGTTGAACATCGCCAGCTTGATCGAACGTCATCCGAATACCCGATTTCTGCTGATGCACCTGGCTTATCCGTGGAGTACCGATCTGCTCGCGATGGCTTTTGTCTATCGGAATATCTGGATCGATCTGACCTGGTCTTTTTTATTGAGCCCTACCCACTTCAAGCGAGCGCTGCACGAAGCCATTGAAATACTGCCCGATGAAACCCGTATGATGCTGGGAGGTGATAACTGGCACGCAGAAGAATCATTTGCAACTTTTCAACTGGCCCGTCAACTGATCGCGGAAGTCCTTCAGGAAAAATTGGATGACGGCTATTTTTCCCGTCGGGACGCCGAAAGACTCGCCCAGCGGATCTGCTTTCAGAATGCGGAGGAGTTTTTTGGCATCGGTAATTGACTGTCGCGTATTCGGCAATTGCGAATCAGGAACTGTTTGCTGCATACCAGGCCTGAAACATCAAAACATCCCACAAGGGATACTGCCAGTCTGCTTGCAGTGTCGAATGTTCTTCCCAGCGGGTGCGAATCAGTTTCGTGTTGAGCAACCCGTGTTCATTCAAGCTTTTTTCGCTAAGCAGCGATTCGGCCCAATCTTCGAGAGAACCGCGCAACCATTCACCAATCGGAATCCCGAAACCGACTTTCGGACGTTCAAACAAAGCCGCCGGAACATACTTTTTCAGTAGAGAACGCAAAATCCTTTTTCCCTGAGAATCATCAAAACGGTACGGCGAAGGCAAGCTCCACGCGAATTCCACAATCCGGTGATCCAGCAAAGGAACCCGGGATTCCAACGAAACAGCCATGCTGGCCCGATCGATCTTGGTGAGGATGTCGTCTGGCAGATACGTCGCCGTATCGAGCGCCATCCAGTTCAAGAACGGATCGTTCAAACCAGCTCGCGTCTCTCCGTAGCCGAGTTGGGCACTTGGATCGAAGACATCCCCAGCCATAATTGCC
>JALWSL010000752.1 GCA_027080405.1 Planctomycetaceae bacterium | reverse complement strand
CACCAGCACATTAAATTAAGTAATATAATACTTTACATTAAATAATATTATCTCATAACAAGTTGCATAATAATAAAAATAATAGTATTTGTCAATAAAATTCTTATCTGGTAGTAATTCTAAATCGGCACATTAAATCAGGTATACTAATAGAGATAATTTTTTAGTAATACATCCATAATTTCACGTTATCGAACTTGCAATGGAGAATAAATATGTCATCTATGGTTGACAAAAGAGAACCTTGGGAAATCATTGAAGAAATACTGGATAAACAGGATGCGGAAGCATTAAAAAAATATTTGTCCACTATCTCTTCTGCGGAAGTAACCCGTGCGATTTCTCGAATGAATGAAGAGAATCAAGCCCGTCTCTTGACTCTCCTTGAACCAGAAGAAGCCGCCAACTTGCTGGAAGAAATAGACGATTTGCACGGTGCAGACCTTATTGAAGAATTACCGGTTGATGAAGCGGCCACCATTATCAATGAAATGGAGAGTGATCACCGTGCCGATATTCTGCACGAACTGGATACGGAAGAAGCAGAAGCGATCCTGGACGCAATGGATCCGGAAGAAGCTCAAGATGCCCGTCAGTTACTCACTTATGATGAGAACACTGCGGGCGGTCTTATGATCACCGAATACCTTTCATATGATATGAATAATAAAGTGTCGGATGTTATTGACGATCTTAGAAAAAATGCTGAAAAATATGCTGATTTTTGGGTGCAATATGCATATGTGCTGACTCCGGCAGGGAGACTGGTAGGAGTTGCCCGATTACGGGATCTTATCCTTGCTCCAGGAGATGCCCCTCTTTCTAAAGTTATGATTGCCAATCCACTTTATGTCTATATAGACACTCCTCTGGATGAACTGAATCTTTTCTTTGATAGATATAATTTCGTGGGAGTACCTGTTGTCGATCATCATGGTCGTATGATGGGAGTTGTTCGACGTGGAGACGCGGAAGAGGCCTATAGTGAACAGGCTGAACAAACTTTACTGCGCTTTGGTGGTATTATTGGCGGTGAAGAATTCCGCAGTATGCCTTTAGCTAAACGAGCATTCCGTAGGATTGCGTGGCTGCTGGTTAATCTTACATTAAGCCTTGGAGGAGCTTCCGTAATTTATTTTTACCAGGGGACTATACAGAAAAAAATCGCTTTAACATTTTTTATGCCTATTGTAGCTAACATAAGTGGATGTACAGGGAATCAATCTGTAGCTGTAAGTATACGGGAGTTAGTCTTGGGAATTATAAAACCGGCCGATTTTTATCGTGTGCTATTTAAAGAGATGCAGATGGCAATGATTATTGGATTAGTTTTGGGCATAAGTGTCGGTACATTAGCATATATAATGACCCACGAGCTCAGCCTCACTTTGATAGTTGGAATCGCATTACTGCTAAATAGTATTGTTTCGCTTTCATTTGGGGGATTACTTCCCTTGATATTGCGTAAAATTAAGGCCGACCCTGCTTTAATTGCTCCGCTGTTATTGACAACAATGACAGATATGTGTGGCTTTTTCTTTATCTTGACATTTGCCACAATTATGCTCAAATTAGGATGGTTATAATAGTTTCAATAACATTGACTTATTCGTGATTAGATTCGTATCATTATAGTTTAGAATTTCGTCTGTGCAAAATAAAGTATATATTCCTGATTCTCTCCGTTTTTACAATGCCTAAAATTATTGCGATAGCAAATCAAAAAGGGGGGGTTGGTAAAACAACTACCGCTATTAACCTGGCAGCATGTATTGCTGCTGCGGGGCGTCGTGTGCTTTTGATTGATTTGGATCCCCAGGGAAATGCCACCAGCGGTCTGTCAATAGACAAAAATTCATTAGAACTGACCCTGTACGACGCACTGGTAAATAATGTTCCCTTACAGGAAATCATTCTACCTACGCAATTAAAAGGGTTGGATATTGTCCCGACTAACAAAGAATTGGTAGGGGCAGAAATAGAATTAGTAGATATACCGGGCAGGGAATTCCGGTTACGGCAAGCCATTACTCCATTTCTCTCATCCTATGATTTTATTTATATTGATTGTCCCCCTTCTCTTAGTCTTTTAACTGTAAATGGATTAGCTGCAGCAAAAGGCGTTATTATTCCCCTCCAATGTGAGTATTTCTCATTAGAAGGGTTAAGTGAACTTCTCAGAACCATCCGATTAGTACGCGATTCCCTTAATGCTAGTCTTGAAATTGCTGGGATCCTGCTTACAATGTACCAGCACACTAATTTATCTAAACAAGTTGTTGAAGATGTCCGACGCCATCTAGGAGACAAGGTGTATAAAACAGTAATACCCAGAAATGTTACCTTGGCTGAAGCTCCCAGTTTTGGCCAGGCTATTATTTCTTATGATATTAATTCCGTTGGAGCTAAAGCCTACCTGAGTCTGGCAAGAGAGGTGATTGCCCATGGCTAACTCAAAACGTAGAAAAAAATTAGGGAAAGGACTGGATGCCTTGCTTCCCTCGGATCCTTTTCCCATATCTCATACATCTTTGCCCAAAGCTTCTACATCATGTCAGAAAAACCATCTGGAAAATCAAATCATTTACTTGGATCCAGAAACGATTCATCCAAATCCACAACAGCCACGCACCAAATTCTCTGATGAGAATCTGGAAGAACTTGCCCAGTCAATTCAGCGGGATGGAATACAAGAACCTATACTGGTACGGGAAACCCCCAAAGGATACGAACTCATAAGTGGAGAACGGCGCGTACG
>JALWSL010000751.1 GCA_027080405.1 Planctomycetaceae bacterium | reverse complement strand
GATGCCCCCTGAAGCGCTTGGGCCAGAAAACGTGGCCCCTGTCGACGTGCCAGAAACGGAGAGAGCACGTCATTCACGTTGGTATTGGCTGGAGGATTCTGAAGCAGCGCCACAGCTGATTTTGCCGCTAAGGGCAGGTTGATATTGATCAGCGCATCGATCGCAGTTGTTCTCAATTCGGGCAGACGTTTACCGTTGGCAATGGATAACAGGTACTGCTGGTTTTCCCTTCCTCCCAGCAATGCCAAAGAGCGGGCGGCTTCACCTCGAAGTTGCCTCGGCAGTTTGGTGTTCTCAATGATCTGTTTCAAAATGCCGGCTGAAGATTGAACTTTCCATAAGCCGGCCAACTTAATCGCCGCCAATCGGACGCCAGCATGTTCTGATCTCAGCAATCTGTTGACTGCCTCCAAAGAGACCGTGGGCGTTATGCGCCTTTTGGCCGCCGTGCTTGCCAGAGAGTTGAGCAGGGCTTCTTTTTCTCCGACTGAAATAGTTCCTTTCCCTTCGCCCAACGCCCTTTTCCAAAGCAAATCAAGGTGCTTCGGTTCCCCCCGCTGACCAACAAACGCCAGAACCTGTGGAGTCTGTTCCGCAGAAAACTTTCCTGCCTGCCAAAGCTGGAGAACCGGCCCAACAGCCGCATTCGATTGAGCCGCCTGAGCTGCATACAACAGAACTTCCGGGCGTGAGGAAAGCCAAAGAGGGTCTTTCTGAACTTCGGGCAGCCAGACCGGTTCCAATTCCCGAAAAGTCTGCCAAAGTGAAAAATCGAGGAAGCGGTCATTGTCACTCGAAACCGCATGCGCGGCCAGCCGAATCGCTTCCGGTCCCCCCAATTTTCGTAGTGCGTGCAGTGCTTCAAGCCGCACTTGCGGATGCTGATCCTGTATCGCTCGCCCCAAATATTTCAAAGCAGGTTGCGAGTCGAGAAAATCTTTCAGAATCCGCACTGCAGCCGCCCGACACCGGTGATCCTGATCGGTCAACGCCGCTTCAAGAATGGCGTCATCCGTCTGCTGCCAGCGTTGCAGCACCCAAAGGGCTTCCAGACGATCGTGCGAATTGTTCAGCTTCTTCTTTTCTCGATCGTTATACCACTCCACAGTTGAGGGAATCACCCGTTTTCTGTCGCGGGAGGTCAACTCTGCACGAGCCATATCGCGCCACCATTTTTCATTCGTGCCTTCATGAGCCAGCAAGCCGAGCAGTTCCTGGATGCTTCTCGCCGGCAGAGCTTTTCGTGAAACCGGTTTGAGATTTTGGGGAGTAATCCGCCAGATACGACCATGCTTGTGATCTCTGCGTTTGTCGCGAAAATCAACTTCTCCATGTTGAATAATCGGGTTGTACCAGTCTGCCACGTAAATCGCGCCATCCGGCCCCATCGATATATCGACAGGTCGAAACGAAACATAGTTGGAAGAAAGCAGATGATCCTTTTGCACAGAAACATAACCGCTGCCCGATTCGGCCAGTTCAAAACTGTTGATGCGATTCCCGCGGAAATCGTTCGTCACCAACCGTCCCGCCCAACCATCCGGCAATTGATCACCGGATAAAATTTCGAGACCGCAATGTTTCGGTTGACCAGGATTCAGGCCGCGCACAATTCGGGCCGCATTGTGTGCAGTCAGCATGACGATATCGGGAAAGACGTAGTTGATTCCGTCGCCGCCCGCTCCATCGGTTTCAAACGATTGCCCCCATTGATTGAAAACGTGCCCCCACGGATTAACCAACCCGCGCGTAAACACTTCCAGATCGTACGTGCGCGGATCGAACCGCCAGGTGCCTCCAGCGAGCAACCGTCGCACACCGTGAGGCGTTTCCAGGTGCGAATGCGTGTAGATTGATTGATTGATGTAAATTCGCCCGTCCGGTCCCCGACGTAATGTATGAATCACATGATGCGTATCCTCGGTGCCGAATCCGCTCAGGATGATTTTTTTCTGATCCGCTTTCCCGTCGCCATCGGTATCTTTCAGGTGCAGAAGTTCTGTTGATGTCCCGACATAAACGCCCCCATCGCCCGGCAGAATCGCCGTGGGCATCAATAATCCGTCTGCAAAAATCGTGTGCCGATCTGCAACGCCATCCTGATTGGTATCTTCCAGCATCACAATTTTATCGTTGGCAACCTGCCCCGGTTTTATGTGCGGATACGTTTCACTGGTCGCAACCCACAAACGTCCCTGCGTATCCCAGTTCATCTGCGTTGGATTGATCACGACCGGATCCGAGGCAAACAGATTGATTTCAAACCCCTTGGCAATCGTAAAGGAAGCCTTTTCTTTTTGAGGGGCCGGATCGGGCAGGTGCGTCAAGCCCCGCTGGGCAAAAACCGAATCGGACAGCAACGCGATAACAAACAGAGGCAGGACGAAACAATTTAATCGAAGCAGGTTCATCTTGGATCCATATTATAAACTGGGTGGGTAACGGAAGTGTCAAAAACAGACCTGTTGCGACACAGATCGGTACTGAGTCTCTCCAATGAGTGATTCAATGATAATACCAGAGTGATGATCATACCAAGGCTCGGTTCGTCAGAAGACTTTTCTGACCTCCGATTCAACCGGGTCGTGTTGCCGGGCAGGGGCTGGCGAAGGATCGTCCCTGTTTTTCGACGCTGACCTCATGATGTTCTGTACGATGTTCTATCATAAATCGCCGTGCAAGTACATCGGGGGAGGTGAACAGATTGCTTCTGGTCCATTCTTGCGCCAGTGGCATAGTTGCCCAAGCCGCATCAATTCCGTAG
>JALWSL010000750.1 GCA_027080405.1 Planctomycetaceae bacterium | reverse complement strand
CAGTAACAGTTTGCGTTCCCGACGAGGAATATGATTCCTGATGTTCGCCTGCGGATATTCGCCGATATGACAGCCGACGAGCCAAAGTTCTCCGTTTTTCAAATGGGCATAGCTCTCGTCCAGTGAAATCTGATTGTTGCGAATGCTCTTGACCTCACTTCCATACAGGACGATGCCGCATTCCAGTTCATCCAGTATTTCGTAATCGTGCCTGGCTTTCCGATTGACACAGACCCGCTGCGAATCGGGAGCGGCCTTTTTGTTCGATTTTTTCTTCTGAGCCATTCTTTCAGCCTTGATTACGATGAATATTCCCAATGAGGGCTTCAACCGCCGCACCGCGATTGGGATTAGAGGTCGATATCCGTCTCGGCATCCTCACCAAATGGATTGGAATTCGGGTTCATTTTACACAACCAGATACCGAATTCGTAGAGGAAGATGAGAGGAAACATCATCAGCAACATGCTGGATGGATCCGATGGAGTCAGCAACATTGACAGCGCAGAGATGACCAGAATCGCAATTCTCCGGTTTTCACGATAGACGTTTTCGGAAAAGACGCCCAAACGGTTCAAAAAGACCATAACCAAAGGCAGCTGGAAACTGACACCAAACATCACGGGCAAAAAGACGGCAAAACTGACCCATTCAGAAAGGCGAATTTGCGGCTGCACGCCCAACCATGTATTAAAGGCGAGCAGAAAATCAAGCACAAACGGAAACACGAGATAGAAGCAGAAAATTGCCCCCACCAGAAACAGAACCAGACTCATCGTTCCATAAACATAAACAAATTTTCTTTCATGCGGATAGAGGCCGACAGCAACGAACATCCACGCATTATAAAAAAGCCAAGGACTCGAAAAGATCAGACCGGAAACAACAGACACTTTGACAAATGTCATGAACGCTTCCTGCACATTCAGCGTCACCGGCCGGTTGATATTCTTGACGACATCCCGAAAAATGGAAAATTCCGGGGCCCTCAGTGAAAGTCGAACGGATTCCGCCGGCTCATCTGCGTCTGCGGCCCCTTTCTCTGCTCTCTTCCTGGGAGGGCTGGGGAATTGATCGGGAATTGCCTGATGGAGCGCAGCCAGCAGGTCCTCAGTTGAAATTTCGACCTCAACACGCTCCCCATTCAAACGGGCTCGCATCTCGTTTTTCTGCTTCTCCTGCTCATCCTCTGTTGGCTGATTCCACCACTTTTCGAATCGCTCGAAAAAACTTTCGGTTCCGACATCATCAACCTTATGTTCGAGCAGGCCGTGCCGCATCAGAGCTTTGTCAATCGGGCTGCGCACAATCGCGACCATATAATTGCCGAAACTCAACGTAATAATGCAGACAACGAACAGGCCGGCCAGAGCGCGAATCGTGTAGTATCGGAGCTCTTCAAGATGATCTCCAAAACTCATACTGGTATCATCGAACAAGTCTCGTTGCCTCAGAGACATGATATTTTCTCCGTAGATGTCTATAACAAGAAATAGTATTCCCCCTGAAACAGCAAGGGAAACGGTCGGCTGGAGACCAGGAAGAGCACTCATTCGAGCAAAAGGAGATTCACCCGGGAGAGCGGAATATCACCGCGCCATGGCATGATACTCATGTTTCAGCCCGGATGCAATACAACAGATCAACTGTTTATCTACTGGAGGTTCATCCCAACGCTGGATCAGTCCATAAAGGGAAGGTTACAACCAGGCGCCGTAACCGGTAGCGCGGCCAGTTGTTCGGATACTTTTGAATGATTCGGGTATCAAATCGGCGAACGACCGGATAGCCGGATAAAAAGAACCGGTTAAAATATCGCTGAGAAAAAAGGACAAATATCCACGGTCGAACAACAGGGGAACACTCATTGAACGGTCGCGGTTGGTCAATCAATACGATAGCATGGGGCGGAATCACCAAAACATGAACAGTAAACGCACCCGTGAGCGGAAAGAATCGGAATATGGATAAAAGAGCACGCACAATCGTTAGCGGAATGAAGGCTTGGGGAATCGTTTTTTTTCTCTGCTTGACTGGCCAACAAACTGTTGAGGCCCAACAGCCTGTTTCCAATGTTGTTGTTGAGACAGTCATTGAACAGAGCGTGGCGGCGGGCCAGACATTTGTAGGGACAACAACTCCGGTCAAAAAATCGATGGTTGGCAGTGCCGTCGATGGACGCGTGGCGGATTATCCAATCAATGAGGGAGATTTTGTCAAAAAAAATCAACCGCTGGCGCAGTTGCGCACGGCTACCATCGAGTTGGAACTGGAAGCAGCCAAAGATGAATTGAAATTGAGAAAGGAAGAACTGAACGAACTGGAGAATGGTACCCGTCCCGCAGAAATCCGTCAGGCCAAAGCTGCCATGTTGGCGGCCAAAACTGCCATGGAATACCATCAGAACAAGAAAAACCGGGCCGAAGAACTTTACCGCAGTAATGCCATCAATGCTGATGAATTGCAACTGATTGTTTCTGAGCAAATCCAGGCCGAACAGAAGTATCTTCAGGCAAAGGAAAGTTACCAGCTTGTTGTCGACGGCCCCCGGAAAGAACGAATTGAACAGGCTCGCGCTCAAATGGCGATTCAGCAGACAATCGTTGAAAAGCTGCAGGATCAACTTTCCAAACATACCATCAAGGCCCCTTTCGACGGTTTTATTTCTGCAGAGCATACTGAAGTTGGCCAATGGGTCCAGCGTGGCGAACTGGTGGCAGAGGTTCTGGCGTTGAACGAGATCGACATTCTCTCCCAGGTCCCGGAA
>JALWSL010000749.1 GCA_027080405.1 Planctomycetaceae bacterium | reverse complement strand
AATCGTCGCGTTGAAATCTATGTGTTGGCCCCGGATGCTGTTGTTGCAGGTTGGGACCCGCATCAGGTGAGATAACAGTCATTCCGCGGGCAAGGATGCCCGTATAGCGGAATGCACTCGGACAGGCGGCAGGAGTTGCACGGAAGCGACTCTAGCCGCCTTTTGCGTTATAATCCGCACTATCGACATGAAAGATGACACAGCCGACACGAAAGATGACACAGCGACGCTACCCGATGCAGCGATATCGCCGGAAACAGGGACATTGCCACGCCCCAGTCGGATGATTTGCCCATTTTTACCCTTTTCTTTCTTTCATCAGTGCTGGTAAAATGGTGTGAGGGCGGCGGTAGCGCTGTCCTGCATGCCGCGGGTGAGCCGCACAAACTCCTTCCTGAAAATAAAATCGGACAGTTCACATGTTCATGCGATGTATTGCAATTTTAGCGGGCGTTTTCGTTTCTGCGCTCGTTCCTTCTTTTTTGCCAGCGGCTGAGCCGAGCCAGGCGGAACAGGAAGCGTTTTTCGAAAAACATATCCGTCCGGTTCTTGTGGAGAAATGTCAGAAGTGTCATGGGAAAGAAAAGCAGTGGGCCGAGCTTCGTCTGGATTCCCGCAAAGGAATGCTCAAAGGTGGTGAAAGCGGACTCGTTATTGTTCCGGGAAAACCGGAGGAAAGTCCGCTGATCGCGGCGATTTCACATTCCGATGAGGCTTCGGAAATGCCCCCGGAAGAGGATAAACTCGCAGACGAGGTGATTGCCCACTTCGTTCACTGGATCAAAACGGGTGCCTATTGGCCTGAATCCGATGCTGTCGAAGAAGAAGTTGATTACTTCGTGCAGGCGAAATCGCATTGGGCGTTTTTGCCGGTCAGGAAGCCGGACGTTCCCGAGCTTCCAGCCGGTTACCGCGCCGGCAATGCGATCGATCATTTCATCGCCCGCAAACTGAAACAGCAGAATCTGAAGCAGTCTCCACCGGCTGATCCCCGAACATTGCTTCGCCGTTTATCCTACGACATTACCGGGCTGCCTGCAGAGTACGCGAAGGTGCAGGAATTCCGTCAGAATTCCAGTATCGAAAATTACTCCAGGCAACTCGACAACATGCTTGCTTCGGTGACTTATGGTCAGAAATGGGGCCGCCATTGGCTTGATCTGGCCCGTTACGCAGACACTAAGGGCTATGTTTTTCAGGAAGATCGCCGTTATCCTTTTTCCTACACGTATCGCGATTATGTGATTGAATCGTTCAACGAAGATCTGCCTTATGACCAATTTATCCGTGAACAGCTAGCCGCTGATCTGTTGCCGAAAAAGAGAAGCCCCAAAGCCCTGGCCGCACTCGGCTTTCTGACGGTCGGGCCGCGTTTTCTCAACAGCAAACCGGATATCTATGATGACCGGATCGATGTGACCATTCGCGGCCTGCAGGGCCTGACAATCGCGTGTGCCCGATGCCACAATCATAAATACGACCCGATCAACATGGCTGACTATTACGCGTTGTATGGTGTGTTCGCCAGTTCGCAGGAACCGGCCCAGCTTCCGGTCATTGGAGAGCCAGTCGATAAAAAAGCGCACGCAGAATACCTGAAGCAGCTCGATAAACTGAAAAAGGCGATTGTCGATTTCGATAATAAAACGGCCCAGGCGATCAACCGGGAGATTCATTCACGATTTGAACATTACCTGTTGAACCTGGTGAGAAAAACAGGACACAAAAAGGGAGACTATCAACCCGAGGGACAATACGAAATTCGAAATCGTGTCCGGGATGAATGGGCACGCTTTCTGGTGACGCGAAAAAAAGAGGATCCCGTTTTTGGTGTTCTGGTTCAATTGAGTAAGCTGAAAGACGAACAGTTCGAAACCGAGGGAAAGAAAATTCTCGATACGATCGTGAAACAGGCGAAACAGGGCAAGCTCGCCGTCAATCCCGTTCTTCTTGCCCGACTGGAACAGAACAGACCCGCCAATCTGTTTGATCTTGTCAGGATTTACGGAAAACTGTCGCGGGAAGCGTTCACCGATCTGCAGAAAAAAACGGAAACGGAACGGGCTGCCTGGGAACAGATACGGAAATCATTTGAAGCCCCTGGTGCCCCGGGAAACTATACCGCAGAGAATGTGGCCCGAGTTTTCAACACAAAGGAACGTTCAGGTCATCGTAATCTGGAAAAAAAGATTGCCGCCTTGATGGCAACGTCCCCCGGGTCTCCTCCACGAGCGATGGTACTGAACGATAAACCGAAACCTGTCACGCCGGTGATCTTCAAACGGGGAAATCCGGCTTCCCGTGGCGACAAGGTTCCGCGGCGTTTCCTGGAAGTTTTTTCAAATATCCGCAAGGAACCGTTCAGTGATAAATCGAGTGGGCGGCTGGAATTGGCCGAAGCGATTGCCAATCCGGACAATCCGTTGACGGCTCGGGTGTTGGTCAACCGGGTATGGATGCAAATGATCGGTAAGCCTTTGGTCGCCAACACCAGTGATTTCGGTTTGCGAACCAAACCGCCGACGCATCCGGAACTACTCGATTATCTTTCTGCCGAGTTCGTTTCACATGGTTGGTCGATCAAATGGCTGATACGTGAAATCGCGCTGTCCGAAACGTATCGCCAAAGCAGTCTGGCGAATGAAGCGGGCATGAAAGCGGATCCCGAAAACACTCTTGTCTGGCGGATGAATCGTAAACGGATGAGCTTCGAAGCAATGCGGGACGGGATGCTTGCGAGTGCAGGGTTGTTGAAGCTGGATCTGTCCGGTCGTCC
>JALWSL010000748.1 GCA_027080405.1 Planctomycetaceae bacterium | reverse complement strand
CGACCGTTGACGGCGAGACAGATAACTGACGAGCCAATTCAACGCGCGAAATACTTTTTAGCAGCCGCAACTTCCGCATCACAGAAGTGACGACATCGAACTGGGAATTAAGTCTCGACACGAACAAAACACTTTCACAACAGCGATGCGCAAACAGGCGATACACAAACAAAGAACACCAGCGATTATTATTTTGAATTCAAAATATGTCAAGTCTCAGGCAGGAGCCTCCCCGCAATTCCTGACAATAACCTCTCTCGACAACCGACATCAAACAATTATTTTCAGGTTATCGCAAAGACACTTGCAATCGAACTGTAAAACAAATACATTATTTCGATACTGGAATAACTCATGATCAAGATTGCTCGGAGACTTGTCGGTTTTTTCGCCACCCTGGGATTTTCACTGCTTCTGTTTTTCGATGCCCCAGCACGGCCGGTCTGTCCTGACCGCCGCAACCAAAATGAGATTTTCAAAACTTTTCGCACCATTCGTAAACTTTAGCCGTTAGTAAACTTTAACCGTTAGTGATATAGAAAGTGCTGATATGATGACGGATTCAAAATCAGATATTTTTCCCCAAATGCCATTATCCCGCCGTGATTATCTGGCTTCTTCTGTCGTCGCGGGTTCTTTCCTGCTTCCGGCTTCCTTGAGCCAGGCTGCTTATGCTACCGGGAAGGAAGAAATCAAGGTTGCTCTGATCGGGTGTGGCGGACGAGGTTCCGGGGCGGCTGCCCAGGCTCTTGCAGTTGGGCCCCATGTCAAGTTGTGGGCGATGGCAGATGCTTCTAGCGACCGGCTGGAAAAAAGTCTAAAGGCGATTACCGCCGGGCATAGCGATCATAACCGAACCAAAAAATCCGGAGAATTCGAATCAGCGATTGATGTCCCGATTGAACGGCGATTCATCGGACTGAATGCTTTCAGGCAGGCAATTGATTCCGGAGTCGATGTTGTCATTATTACCGGTCCTCCCGGATTTCGGCCTCAACATTTTGAATACGCTGTCAATGCAGGCAAGCATGTCTTCATGGAAAAGCCGCTTGCGACCGATGCTCCGGGTGTTCGCCGGATTCTTGCCAGTGCGGAGAAAGCGAAAAAGGCGAATTTGAAGGTTGGTGTCGGTCTTCAACGGCATCATCAGGCATCGTATCTGGAAGCGATGCGCCGTATTCACGATGGTCAAATTGGACGAATCGCGACGATGCGGTGCTTCTGGAACGGCGGCCCACCTGCGAAAACTCCCTACAATCGCGGAAATTTGAGTGAACTCGAATATCAGGTTCGCAACTGGTATTTTTTTGACTGGCTCAGCGGAGATCATATTTGCGAACAACACATCCACAACATCGATGTCTGCAACTGGGCCAAGGGAGAGCATCCTGTTTCTGCAGAGGGAATGGGAGGCCGACAAGTGCGAACCGGCAAAGAGTACGGCAATATTTTCGATCACCACGCCGTCATTTACACCTATGCAGACGGAACGAAAATGCACAGCTATTGCAGACAGATGCCCGGCTGTCAAAACCTGGTTGCAGAACAGATCGAGGGGGTTGATGGCCTCGCAGATCTTTCGGCAGGAAAAAGTTCGATTACCGCCGGGGGGAAATATCTTTGGAGAACGCCTCGCCGAAACAGAAATTTCATCAGTCCTTACCAGCAGGAATGGAATTCTTTTATTGAAGCCATCGAGAAGGACAGTCCGTACAACGAGGCAGAGTACGCGGCACACAGCACGATGACTGCTATCCTTGGTCGATTGGCTACCTATTCGGGACGATTGATCAAATGGGATGATGCGATCAAATCAAACAGGAAGTTGACAATCGACGCAACAACCTGGGAGGAACCAGCTCCCGTTCGTGCGTTGAAAGATGGTTCCTACAAGATC
This sequence comes from Planctomycetaceae bacterium, assembly GCA_027080405.1. Lineage (GTDB taxonomy): Bacteria > Planctomycetota > Planctomycetia > Planctomycetales > Planctomycetaceae > Rubinisphaera. The sequence goes on along the minus strand of JALWSL010000748.1, from coordinate 880 downwards.
GCTGTCCCCGGAATAACGAAAGTTCTTTAGAGTGTGAGTCGGACGCTCTTTGCATCCTGTTCATCAGGAAGGGGCGAGTCCGGATAATCAAGTGAGTAACCAGTTTTCAATTTCGTTTTCTTCGATTGCGGAATGTGTTCATACGCGGCGTACGGTTATGTTGTCCTGCAGAAAAGGTTTCAATCATGTTTCACTATTGGATGAAGAATCACTTAATCACATCGGTGTTATCTCTTGGTCTTCTCTATTGCCCACAACTCAACGCCGAGGAAAAATCGTCTGATGGATTCCTGAGCGCTTCAGAACTTCAGCGACGGGGGTTTGAACCACTATTTACCGGAACGGATCTTTCCAAGTGGAAATTAGGCGAAGGGCACCGGGGGCATTGGGTTGCCAAGGACGGAATAATCGATTACGACGGCAAAGCGACCGCAAAAAAACATGTCGATCGCGGACTCTGGACGAAAAAGTCCTATCGTGAAACAGAATTCTACGTTGAATGGCGTTTCCCGGATAAGCCTGTGATGAAGCCGCACCCGATTGTTCTGTGGAACGGGAATTTCCTGCGGGACGAAAAAGGGAAGCGGATCACGCGGCCTCATTTGGACGCCGGGGATAGCGGGATTCTGTTTCGTGGGATTCTGGATTGCCAGGCGAATATCTGGTGTCAGGAAATGGGCTCGGGGGAAATCAACGGGTACCGCACGAATAAATCACTGGGGCAAATTTTGAGGCGCTCCTGTATTCCGTTTGCAGTTGGAGATAATCCGCTCGGCGAGTGGAACGCTTTTCTGATCACCTTGAAAGATGATCGCATGAAGGTGGAACTGAATGGAAAGCTGGTTCTGTATTCGGAAAAGCTCCCCGGTCTTCCCGAGAG
>JALWSL010000747.1 GCA_027080405.1 Planctomycetaceae bacterium | reverse complement strand
ACTTTCGAATTGAATCCCAAGACTGACGGAGGACTTGCAGTCCGAGTCAGTCCGCCCACCAATTAAAAGCTACCGCCTTGTAGGCGGTAGATCGTTTACTTCCCCGGTTCGCAAATTAGTTTCCCTCCATGCCCGATCATCTTTCGCAAACCGATTCTGATGCAAAATCACAGGAAGTGACCGAGGGGGATTGTTGCGGCTGGGTCGGTCGATTGCTGCGTTATCGAACGGGCATTTTTCTGCTCGCCCTGCTGGTTACGATTGTCGCCGTCCCGATTGCCAATCGACTGACGCTGGATGAATCGGTCGAGTCCCTTTTCGCCCCGACCAATCCGTTGATTCTCGATTATCTGGAGAGCCAAAAACTGTACGGAGGCGACGAATTCATCCTGGTTGCCTGGAAGCAGGAAAACCTGCTGGAAAACGAGACTCTGGATCAAATCGATGCTTTTGCGGAGCAGTTGAATCAGGTACCGGGAATCCGTCCGGAAAGCACACAAACTCTCTCCAGCTTATTGCGTCCCAAGGGGATGGGTTGGGCCGGGCGAATGTATTTGAAAATTCGTACCGTTCGTGAGAAAGCACTTCAGTTTGCGGAAGGGATGCTCGTCAACGAGAAACGGGACACGACGGCGATCGTCCTGAGAATGGAGCCGAAAGAAACAGCCTCGGTTCCGCATGCGGAAACCTTTGCCGGGGTTCGCAAACTGGCCAATTCCCACTCCCCGCCGGCATACGTGGTGGGAGAAGCGGTTCAGGTTCATGATATGTTCCGTATTGTCGAGCGGGATGGAGCGGTTCTCGGTCTGGCTTCTTCTGCGGTGCTGTTGTTGGTGATATTCATTCTGTTTCGCAGTCTGCGTTGGATGATTCTCCCTTTGTTGGTAGTCCATGTGGCTCTGATCTGGACACGGGCTTTTCTCGTTCTCTCCGGTTTGCAGTTGAGCATGGTCAGTTCAATGCTGAATTCGTTGGTAACAATCATTGGCATTGCGACGGTGATGCACATCACGGTTCATTTTCGGGAATTGCGTCCGAAGGAAGAACGCAAGCTCGCACTCTGTCAGACACTTCGTGAGTTGTTGTCACCGATTGCGTGGACATGCGGAACAACGGTTGTCGGCTTCGCCGCCCTGTTGTCGAGTCGAATCGTACCTGTCCAAAGCTTCGGTTTGATGATGAGCATAGGTACCATCATGGTGTTTCTAGCCGTTCTGGCAATCATTCCCGGCGGCGTATTATTGGGACGTTTCGATATCGATCCACGGGAATCGCATTGGGAAAAAAGCATCACGCGGGGGTTGCAGCATCTGGTGAATCTGGTCTTCCGTTTTCCCGGACTGGTCGGTTTCGTTGCGGTTCTGCTGGGGATCGTTGGACTAAGCGGTTTGGCTTTTCTGCGAGTGGAAACCGATTTCAGTCGAAATTTTCGTGAAGAAAGCCCGATTGTCAGGTCATTGAATTTTGTGGAATCGCATCTCGGAGGGGCAGGAACCTATGAGATTGATTTTTCGATCCAGGCAGAGGACACAAAACAGACAGACAGAAGGTTGCGATTGCTGGCAGAAGAGTTGAGAAACCTTCGTGTAGAAGATCAGTTCGCTGTTACCAAGGTGATCGCGTTGACAGATGGTCTCGATTTCATTCCGGATATTGCCGCCCGAACCGACGAGGCGAAATTGGAACTGCTCTCCAGGATGCAGCCTGAATTCGAACCGGGATTGTTCAACAAAGAGCATCATCAAATGCGGATTGTTTTGCGGGCGTGTGAACGACAGCCAGCCGAATTGAAGTTGAAAATGATCGACGCAGTGACTGCGCTGGCAAAAAAATATTTTCCCGATGCCCATAGCACCGGTCTGTATGTATTGCTGGCGAATATCATTTTGAGCCTGCTGGAGGATCAGTTGGTCAGTTTCGCGATCGCTGCGGTCGGCATTTTCCTGATGATGACTCTCGCATTCAGAAACTGGAAACTCGGTCTGATTTCGCTTGTCCCGAACCTGTTTCCAATCATTCTGCTGATTGGGGCTCTGGGGTGGCTAGGTTCACTTGTTAATATCGGAACCGCCATGATTGCGTCCGTCTCACTCGGATTGACCGTCGATTCCAGCATTCATTACCTCACCTCCTACCAAAGAGGGGTTCTGGGGGGATTGGGGCACTACGAGGCTTTGCGTAAAACTCAAAATCGGGTTGGCCTAGCGTTGGTGTTTGCGAATCTGGCGCTGATTTGTGGTTTCAGCGTGTTGGCTCTCTCGGAATTTGTGCCTTTAGTCTATTTCGGTGTTTTGGTGAGTATTGCGATGTTAGGTGGTTTGCTGGGAAATCTTGTCCTGCTTCCCCTGTTATTGACGCGTTGGCAGGGAAGCGAATTGCAATAAATACAATAATGGCCTGCAAGCCTCATTTTTCCTGATGATTTGCCGACGGGGCGAGTCGGTATTGACTCATTTGAAACCGAAGCGTTAGATTTCGTGCCATTCCCGTCAAACAGGAATGGGGGGGTGTGCAAACCAGGGCCATACGATCTGTACTGCTGCCTGTTCATTCCATTGGTGTTCTGTTCGTCCTGCCTCTTCCATCGCGCTTTTCACGATGCCATAACTTTATGAAGACAAGAGATACGAGAAACAACCAGAGCTGCAAGCCGGCCAGCGATTTCTTTCGTTGGTTCAGACGCCGTATTCAGAGCGGGAATGTTTTCCGTGTAATGCGATCTCTCGTGATGCAGTGCGGCACGTTGATGTTGCTGCTCGCAGCCTGTTGGTTGACTGGT
>JALWSL010000746.1 GCA_027080405.1 Planctomycetaceae bacterium | reverse complement strand
ATTCCATTCTGGGAACAGGGGAGAATATTCTCAGCGTCGTGAATGAGCGGGTGATCGAGCTGAACAAGTCATTGGCCGAGGCACAAAAAGAGACGATCGATGCCCAGTCCTTCTATCTTTCTGTTGAACGGGCCATCAACAATGGCGAGGATCTTCAGCAGTTGCTCAGTCAGTACAATTCGGCCATTGCCAGTGACCTGATGAAAATGGGAATGGGGGTCGACCCGCGTGATGCCTATGCCTACGCCCGCTTGCAGCAGCAATTGCTGGAAGATGAATCGGAACTCAGCGACAAATTGAACGGGAAACTGGGGCCCAATCATCCAGAGGTAATCGAACTGCAAACGCGCATCAATACAATGAAGCAGTGGCTCGCTTCCCGGTCGCAGCAGGCGATTGACGGATCCAATCGATTGGCGAAGGAGTTGGGACCTCGCCTGTTACAGATGGCAAAGCAGCGCTATGAACACGCTCTGCTTCACGAAAGAGACATTCACGATCGTTTTGTCAAGGAAAAGCAGCTTGCTTCCGGAATGAATCTGCGTCTGGTACAGATCCAGATGGCCGAGCGTGAGCTGCAACGGCTTCAGGCTGATTCAGACATGAATCGCGAACGGATCAAAACGCTTGATCTGAATCAGCAGACATCTCTGCGCACACGAATAACAAAATACGCCGAGCCGAACCCGGTGCCCGTTTCCCCCAAGCTGACGGTTACGCTGCTATTGAGTATCTTTGCCGGGTTGCTCCTGGGAGCCGCTTCGGTCGTCGTTCTCGACCTGTTGGATGATCGGTTCCATTCACCAGACGATTTGAAGGCCCAACTCGGTGCACCGGTACTGGCGATGGTTCGCGATCTTCCCGAACTCCCCGCCAAAACGGGCATCGATGCCATTTTCACTCACACCAAACCGAATAGTGTCGAAACCGAAGCATTCCGCACGTTACGTACTGCAATCGAGTTTGCCGGAGACAGTTGCCAAAGGATCAGTGTATCAAGTACGGAACCGAGTGATGGAAAAACGACCGTGATGTCGAATACGGGGGTTGCCTTCGCACAAGCCGGAAAAAGGACACTGCTGATCGATGGCGATATGAGACGCCCCGGACTGACTACACTGTTCGACCTGAAAGGACAACAGGGACTCTCCACCATCCTGCGTGATCCCCGTCCCCCTGCCGAATCCGTTGTTGAGAACCTTGTCCACACGAAACTGGAAAAGCTGGATGTCATTCCAGCAGGGCCGCGACCGATCAATCCGGTGGAATTGCTGACCGGAGATCACTTCGCAGAATTAATCGCCTGGGCCGAACTCGAGTACGATCAAATTCTGATTGATGCACCCCCGGCTCTGGCCGTGACAGATCCGGCCGTGATTGGCCGACTGGTGGATGGAGTGATTTTGACCGTTCGCCCAGATCGTAACCGCAGACGCATGATTATCCGAGCCGCGGAATCGTTGACATCCTTCGGAGCCAACCTGATCGGGATTGTCGTCAACCGACTGGATGATTCCAGTGGGGAGTACGGTTATGGCTATGGTTACGGCTACGGCTATGGGTATGGGTATGGTCATGACGCCCTGGATGAAGAAGAAACAGACACAGCCGGACAGCGTCAGGAAGATCATAAACCGAGACGTAAACAGTTTTCCAGAAGGGGGGCATCCGATAGAAAAGCGGCATGATGTGGTGGAACGATCTGTCATGATCGCGTCTTTCTGTTGCTCGATTGATTCCAGCAGGCTCAATGATGGAATGGCCATTTGATCTGAACAGTAAACCGAAAATGTTGACCCAATGACAGGGTTCGGTGCGTTCCTGGCGTCTGGTTGATGGAGGATGATTGTGGGTGGACGGAGCGGACATTCCGGGAGTAAAAGAGGGAAGCGGTCAGGAAGGTCGCGTTCCCGTCATTCTTCGGTTCCGTCTGTTTCGCAGTTTCGAAGCCGGTCTCCCTCCAGGTATCGGCTGGTTGATTATCTTGATCTTTCCATCGATGTCTCGCTTTTTGCAACATTACTGCTTGTGCTGCTCTGTTTTGGTGGGCGAACAGCACCGGGGCAGTTGATCCTGCTTGTGGGAACGACTGTGACAACCTGCCTCCATTTTTTCCGTCGCAGTCTCGGTTCAAAGTATTCCTGGAAGTGGACCGGACTGGAACCGTTGTTCCTTCTGGCAGCAGGACTGTTTTTCTTCCAGTTGACGCCAATTTCAGATGAGTGGATCAAAACGGTCTCTCCGAATCTGGATACGTTTCTCGGCTCTCATCTAGCCGACGATACGGTTTCGCCGCCTGTTCAGCCTGTCAGGTGGAACATGGTTTCTCTGGTTCCGCGTGAGACCCGACTGTCGATGGTGGCGATCGTTTGTGTGGCTGTCATGTTTTTGATTCTCGTGCAACGATTTCAGAACGAACAACAGGCCAAGCGGACGGTTCTTGCTGTCGGACTCTTTTCTTCTTTCTATTCGGTTTTCGGTATTGTCCAGTATCTGTTCGGCAACGATAAATTTTTCTGGTTTTACGAACATCCCTACACGGGAACACTCTCCTATGCCAAGGGCTCATTCACGAACGCGAATCATTTTGCAGGATTTCTTGCTCTCTCGCTCGGACCAATACTGGCGTGGACGCTTTGTCGGAGGGGTGGAAAAAAGGCCCGGAAAGATGCCTGGCAACCGGATTCCCAGTCCGATTGGCACCTTCTGTTGGGCGGTCTGTTTTTTGCTGCTTTGCTGTTGGGGATTGTGATGACTTCTTCCCGCGGAGGTCTGCTTCTG
>JALWSL010000745.1 GCA_027080405.1 Planctomycetaceae bacterium | reverse complement strand
ATTGAAAGACATTACCGCCAGCGACGAAACTGGTCGGTTCTGTTTGCTCAATTGCTTGTTTACGGCGGAGCTTTGGCGATGACATCCGGGGTTGCAATTGTTATTGGAAGCCGTTTTGGTTCGTTGGAAATAGCGGAAACAACTGGCTGGTTGACCGCGGTCGGTGGTCATCTTCTATTTGTATTGGGTATCTACACCCATCTTTCCAGCAAATTGGAGCAGGTTTGGAGTGAAATGCACGCTCGCCAGGACGAACTGACCAGATTACTCAGTCAAAAAATGAACAAGGCAAACCCGCGAAAAACAAACCTCCACTCAACCGATGCGCAGGAGACCGCATTTCAGAGAAGCTCACTTTCAGATACTATCCGCGAAGTCGCCTGAACCCACAACGCAGTAGCCTTGTTGCTGGCGCATCCCGGCAGTTATACTGTTCCTTCTCATGAGACGAGAATGACGTTTATCGTTATCCTCCATTGGAAAACAGTGCCTTGAACGGGGGATGGCCAATGTTTCAGGCTGGCAGAAGGGAAATCGCAGCGAACAGTGGTTCGTGCCTTTTCGATTGTGAAAACAGATCGCATGCGCTCAGGAAAGCGGAGCGTTTAACGCCCCTGATTCATCTAATTGCTGCACTGTGCCTGCTGATCGGTTCGGAAAAACTCAGTTCTGCTGCTGAATCAACTGCTCTTCCCAATATCGTTCTGATCATGGCCGATGACATGGGATATGAATGCGTGGAAGCCAACGGTGGAACTTCCTACAAAACACCCCGTTTGAACGAGTTGGCAAAATCCGGCATGCGGTTTACCCATTGCTACTCCCAGCCGATCTGTACTCCCTCGCGAGTCGAACTGATGACCGGTCTCTACAACCAACGCAATTACATCCGGTTCGGCGTACTCGATCCGAAGCAGATCACGTTCGCCCAGATATTGAAAAAAGCCGGGTATAAAACGTGCATCGCCGGAAAGTGGCAACTCGAAGGAGGGTTGGAAGGCCCGCATCATTTTGGTTTCGATGAATACTGCCTTTGGCAACTGGCAAGAATCCCGACATTGACAACCGTCCCGAGTCGCTATCCTAACCCGGGGCTGGAAATTAATGGGAAAATTGTTGACTTCCACGATGGCAGTTACGGCCCGGATATCGTCAGCGATTTTCTGTGTGATTTCATCAGACGAAATCGCAAGGGGCCGTTTCTGGCGTATTACCCCATGATTCTTCCACATTGGCCTTTTGAACCGACGCCCGACAGTCAGGACTGGGATCCACGGTCGCCGGGAGCCGGGCATAGCCAAAAGCATCCGCACTATTTTGTAGACATGGTTGCCTACACCGATAAAATGGTCGGGAAGATCGTCGATCAACTGGATGAACTCGGTATTCGTGAAAACACGGTTCTCATTTTTATCTGTGACAACGGAACTGCGACAACCGTGACTTCGCGGATGGGGCATCGCGTCATCAAGGGAGGCAAAGGCTTGACAACAGAAGCCGGAATGCACGTTCCGATGATTGTCAGTTGGCCCGGAACAATCAGACGCGCCACCGTATGCGACGACCTGGTCGATTTCACCGATTTCCTCCCCACGTTGGTTTCCCTGGCAAAAACGACCATTCCTGCTGATCTGTCACCGGACGGGCAAAGTTTTTTGCCTCAATTGCTGGGGAAAAAAGCGATACCACGCCGATGGATCTATTGTTGGTACGCCCGAAATGGCGGACCGAAGGGAGCAGAGTTCGTTCAAAATAAAAAATGGAAACTTTACAGGGATAATCGAATCTACAACATCGGGAACGATAGACTGGAACAGAAAAACCTTGCAGATAGCTGGAATACCCTGCCGGAAACTGACAAAAGCCAGCTTGAAATGCTCCGTCACGCATTGGCCAAATATGATGGCACCCGCCGTTTGCTCCCGGAACCGTATCCCGAAAATCGACCGAAAAAACGCAAAATTCGTAAACGGCAAATCCGCAAACTGCAACAAGGAAGCCCTGCTCCTTCCACCTCCAATTAAACCGTGGCCACCTGGTGAACAGACCGGGCATCACTGAGCAGGGGGCAGAACAGGGGTTTCGGGAAATTATTGTGCCTTGATGAACGCGATCAGGTCTGCCATCTGTTGGGGGGTGATCTCCTTTTCCAGTCCGACGGGCATCAGTGATTGGTTGGCGTTCTGAATGGTATCGATATCGGAGCGAAAAATGATCGTCTCTTTTTTCTCCGCGGCTCTGAGCGTGATATTGGTGCTCGTTTCCGAAGCGACAATTCCGGTGTGGGTCAATCCGGTTTCTGTTACAACAACGTAGGTGAAGAAGTTCGGAGAGATCTCCCTGTTCGGATCAAGAATGTTGACGATCATTTCCGGGATTGATCTGCTTTTGACGGTTGAAAGATGCGGCCCGACTTCAACACCGAGTTTGCCAGCCTGATGACAGTTCGCGCAATTCTTTTTGAAGACCGCTTCTCCATTGGAAACATCCCCGAGTGTTTTGACCGCTTTGATGTAACGCTCGACGACCTCTTTTCTTTCGCCGGGGCTGGAGCGTCTGAAAAGTCTTTCCGCCTTTTCACGTATCTGTTGATTGGAACTTTTCAGGTAAATTGTCTGTCGCACCAATGAAACCTGGCTTGTCGAAACCTTTCCTTCGGGCAGCGCATCAAAAAGCAAATTTGCCGCCTCTTCGGAGAGTGATTTTAAAGGAGTTTGCAAAATCTCTTCTTGTGAGAGTTCTGACTTACTCAAAAGTGTTTTGATGCGAGCGTGTGCATACTG
>JALWSL010000744.1 GCA_027080405.1 Planctomycetaceae bacterium | reverse complement strand
CATTGAAGCTGCATGGCAAATAAAAAAGCGGCAGCCCCTCCGGTCCTTCCGCGGTTTCAGAACCGCGGCCCCATTGAAGCGATTTTCGCCCGACTAATAGACTTTCCTGAGCGGAACCTTCCGCGGTTTCAGAACCGCGGCCCCATTGAAGCTGAGCTGTGTCGAACGCCGCCTGGAGCAAACGAACGTTCCCGATACAAAAAGATTGTCGCCGACATCGAGTCGATTCATGAGACGCTGATCGATCTGTTCATCAAATTACGTTCGCTCCAGGGGACGCCAGAGGAATTGATCATCGACTTCGATGCGACCGATGATCCGGTCCACGGAGACCAACTCGGCAAGTTCTTTCATGGCTATTATGGCCATCACTGTTTTCTGCCTCTCTATGCGTTTTGTGATGGGTGGCCGTTGGTGGCTCAGTTGCGACCTGCCAACATTGATGCGTCGGCCGGAACGGTTGAGCATCTGGCTCGCATCGTGCCGAAGTTGCGTGCCGCATGGCCCGGGGTGAAGGTCATTGTGCGAGGTGATGGCGGGTTCTGTCGCGAATCGATTCTTCACTGGTGTGAGGAGAATCACGTCGATTATGTGATCGGCCTGGCGAAGAATGATCGGCTCAAAAAGGAGATCGAAAACGAACGGTTGGCGGCACGGATGTTCTATCGGGACAACCGGGAAGCGGCCCGTCTGTTCAAGTATTTCGAGTATCAGACCCTGACGAGTTGGAGCCGGAAACGAATCGTTGTCGCCAAAGCGGAGCATCTTTCGAAAGGAGAAAATCCGCGGTTCGTGGTGACCAGCCTCGCATTGGCGAGGACCGATCCGCAAGCTCTGTATGAACAGATTTATTGTGCACGAGGTGAAATGGAAAACCGGATCAAGGAGCAACAGTTGATGCTCTTCGCCGACCGAACAAGTGCTCACACGATGCGTGCCAATCAACTGCGGTTGACTTTTTCGACGATTGCGTATCTGCATGCATCATGCACTGCGAAGCTTCGGGTTGAGCGGGACGGAACTCGGGTCGGCTCAGGCGGAGACGATCCGCACGCGGGTGCTGAAAATCGGTGCCCAGGTCAGGGTCACCTTTCGCCGCATCTGGGTCAGACTGTCGACAGCCCACCCCGTGCAGCGGATCTTCGAAACAATTATGACTCACCTGCGAATGAATCTTCCGCCGCCGCAAACAAGCTGAAGCTTCTGGCAATCCGAATCACACCCTGGAACCGAGTTCAGTGGGACCGGTCTGTCATGAGTTCGCCACAAAGCCCCCCCCCAAACGGTTCCAGGCAGCAAATCCGACTGTCTCTCATTGCAAAACCGATCCAACAGACCAGATCCACCCTCGAAGCCCCCAATTTCAACTCCCGAAACCACGCAGTGAGAAAGACGGGTTAGCGGCAGTCTCAAAACCTCTTTAACCGTAACCGTGTCAACAGGCAAGCCAGTTTGACGAAGCCAAGGTACAGGTGGTCGTGGTATTCCCAGCGGGTCACAAGACGGCAGTAGTTATGCAGTCAGGTGTTTTCGGAGTTTCCCGCCTTTCATGGAATCGCAGTTTTAAAAAGAGAACATCCCGCTCTCTCTTGCTTTTTTTGTTTACTGCTTACTGTTAATTGTTTATTGTTAACATTTCGTGATTTTCGTCTTATCCACGCAGTCCCCATGTGAGTATGTTCTGCTTCGGAATGAAAGTGAACAAGTCGTCACATCCGGGGTGTGTTTAGGTGAAGTGAAAAATTGTCGTTGTAGGAACTCGAAATGAAATTGGTTCGGGGGTTAAGTGAACAAATAGTCGAGCAACTTCGGGATGATATTTTTTCGGGAAGAATTTCACCGGGAGAGCATCTTGTTGAAACTGAACTTGCCAAAAATTTTTCTGTGAGTAGAGGGCCTGTCAGAGATGCAATTCGGCAGTTATCCTAGGAGGGAGTCGTTGAAATTGGTTGCAATAAAGGGGCTATCGTCTCTAGCCCTCCTCCAGATGAAATTACTGAACTGCTCGTTCCTATCCGTCGCACATTGGAGAAATTTGCAGTCCGTTCATTTTTTGACCATCTCACAGAGAGTGATTTTAAGGAGTGGGACGAGATTCTGGAAAAGATTCGGAAGGCATGCGAAAATAATGATATCAATTTGACGGCTGAATACGATCTTGCTTTTCACCGTTCACTGGTAACTCGTTCACAATCAGCAGACTTGATAGCAATCTGGTCATCAATCGTTTCGCGTGTGCGGGAACATTTCAAGGCAACTCACGCAAACTATAAAAACTTGATCGATGTCTATAAGGAGCATGTTGCAGTTGTTGATGCTTTGCGTTGTGGAGAATTAAACAAAGCGTTGGATGCAATGGAAAAACATATCTGTTGATGGATAGAGCAATATTGAACTCCAATTTATCGAAAAACAGGCAGCTTAATTGATAATTGACATAAGGTAATTTTAATGCGTAATTCATCATACTTGTCCCGTGTCGTCGTCTTGGTATTGCTGATTATGCCGATTGAATTGCACGCGCAGTCAATCCCCAAGGAGCGAAGAGTTACACATCGCGAGAAGTCATTGAAACCTTACGACCCTTTTTCAGCTGAAGAAATATGGAAGCGAATCAAAATACCACCCTCTCCATTTCTGCCTGTAAGCAAGGCTTTGCAATCATTTCGTGTTGCAAAAGGTTTCCGTATTGAATGTGTCGCATCAGAGGTAACCGTTCACACCCTGGGGAGGAGTGACGGGGGTGGTTGATTGGCGAAGGTTTTGGTCAGGGAATCGCTCAGA
>JALWSL010000743.1 GCA_027080405.1 Planctomycetaceae bacterium | reverse complement strand
ACGTGTTGGGACGTTCCCCGGTGTCGTCGGCAGGGGCAAGATAGTCTTCAAACAGGCAGTCCGCATCGCGGCTCCGACAAAATGGTGGGACAAATGGCAATGTTGGAAGTTAAAGCAGGCGAAACAAAACTGGGATGGATCGGCACCGGCGTGATGGGCCAAAGCATGGCTGGTCACCTGATCGATGCCGGGTTTTCGTTGAGCGTCTATTCACGCACGAAGTCAAAGGCGGAGGGATTGATTCAACGCGGGGCAACGTGGTGTGAGACTCCGAAAGCGGTGGCAGAAAATTCAGATGTCATTTTTGCGATCGTTGGTTTTCCGAAAGATGTCCGCGAAGTCTTTCTGGGAGACCAGGGCGCCCTGGCTGGTGCCAGCGCCGGAAATGTGCTTGTCGATATGACGACCAGTGAACCTTCTCTGGCTGTGGAAATTTATGAAGCAGCCAAAGCGAAGGGAGTTGAAGCGGTCGATGCTCCTGTTTCCGGCGGCGATGTCGGTGCTAAAAACGCGGCACTTTCCATCATGATCGGGGGAGATGAAGAAATCGTTACCGCGCTCAATCCGTGTTGGGAAGCGATGGGTAAAACGATTGTGTATCAGGGAAAAGCGGGAGCGGGGCAACATACGAAAATGGTGAATCAGACACTCATCGCGACCGGGATGATCGGCGTTTGTGAAGGGTTGCTGTACGGATACAAAGCCGGGCTCGATCTGGAAACAGTGATGAAATCGGTTGCAAGTGGAGCAGCCGGGAGTTGGTCGCTTTCCAATCTGGCACCGCGTATCATCGATAACAATTTCGATCCCGGGTTCTTCGTTGAACACTTCATTAAAGATATGGGAATTGCGCTGGCTGAAGCGCAGCGGATGAATCTTTCGCTACCGGGATTGGCGATGGCGCATCAACTTTATATTGCACTGAAAGCACTGGGACACGGGCGGGATGGCACGCAGGCATTGCTGCTTGCGCTGGCGGAATTATCCGGGATCGACTGGAAAAACCGTTCCTGAGGCGATAAAACGTGGTTCTGCAATTCTATTTGATATACTTGACAGGCGAATAAAATGACACGTAAAGGGGAAATGTTCCGTGGCGTCACGGTGGCGTTGGTGACTCCATTCAAGGATGGCGCTGTGGATGAGGCCGCGCTTCGCCAACTGGTTGATGAGATGGTGGCCGCCGGGATTGAAGCGGTTGCACCGTGTGGCACGACGGGCGAAAGCCCCACGCTTTCGCATGATGAGCATGATCGCGTTATCGAAATTGTTTGTGACCAGGCGGCTGGTCGCACCAAAGTGATGGCGGGAACCGGTTCCAACAGTACGGCAGAAGCGATTCGTCTGACCAAAAAGGCGAAGGCAACCGGGGCGGATGGGGCGCTTGTCGTTTCCCCGTATTACAACAAGCCGATGCAGGAAGGTTTTTATCAGCACTACAAAGCGATTGCAGAAGCAGTTGATATCCCGATCGTTGTTTACAATATTCCGGGACGCTCGGCGAAAAATATCGAACCGGAAACGATTATCCGTCTGGCGGAACTGCCGAACATCGTGGCCGTCAAGGAAGCGACCGGCTCAATGGATCAGGCATCACAGATTCTGGCCGGTTCCGATTTGACGCTTCTTTCCGGTGATGACAGTCTCACACTTCCCTTGATGTCGATCGGCGGGAGTGGTTCTGTTTCTGTTGCAGGGAATCTGGTTCCTGCCGATGTGAAAGGACTTGTCGACAACGCCTCTTCCGGGAATTGGGAGGCCGCCCGACAGGCTCACCATAAACTGTTCGGTTTGTGTCGCAACATGCTCTCCCTGGCGACGAATCCGATTCCTGTCAAAGCAGCCATGCAACTGCTCGGCAAGGGAACCGGCGAAGTGCGATTGCCGCTCACCCCGCTGGATGGGCGGGAACTCGATCAACTTCGGCAAACGTTGCAGGAATACGGCCTGCTGAACTGAATCACCTGTCCCTCAACCGGTCTCAACCGGTCATGACATTTATATTTCACTTCATTTTCTTGTTAGGGGTAGCTTCTCGTGATTTTTGGATTCGGTCGTAAAAACGAGGATGAGTTCGAAGATGAAGAAATCGAACTCGTCCTGTTTCAGGGAACGTTCAGCGGTGTTGAAGTCGATATTTCTGAACATGCGCGACTGGCACAGGCGGGCCTGGAAAAAGCCAAGGAATTGGTGACTGATGCGATTGAACGTCGAGCCGAGCTGATACGTATCGAACCGAAAGGGGAGCGGTCCGTTGCCCAGTTTCAGGTTGACGGTATCGCATTTGCCGGCGGTCGGATGAGCAAAAAAGAGGGTTTGGCCGTTACACAAATTCTGAAATTGCTCAGTGGCATGGATATCAAGGAAAGAAAAAAACCGCAACACGGTATCCTGAAAGCCGAATTTGATGACGTAAAATACTATCTGGATATGCACACAAAACCGCTGGGCTCGGGAGCAGAGCGGTTGTCGATCAACATTGTTGATGTAAAAAACGCAAAATACAGCCCGGAAGAATTGGACTTCAACCCGGCTGCGCGGGAGAAAATTCGGGAACTGACAAAATCGAAAACCGGCATTCTGCTTGCCGCTGGCCCTCCCGGTTCCGGAACAACCACTACCGCGTTTGCTTTGGCGCGTGGCATCGATTCCTATGTTTACGCGATCTACTGCTTTTTCGATGTTGGCTACCGAGACCTGCAAAACATCACGCCCTTCGAGCCCCTGGAAGGACAATCGCTGGAAGAGGCGCTGCACCGCCTGATCCCGCCGCAAGCTGACACGG
>JALWSL010000742.1 GCA_027080405.1 Planctomycetaceae bacterium | reverse complement strand
TTCGATTTTCCTTTCCAGCGCATCATCATGGCGTTTTGCTACAAAGGCAGTCACGAACGGAACCGGCTTCGTTTCGCCGATCACCCGCAGGTCTCCTTTTTTGATCGTGCCACAGCCCTCCAAAAGAGGAGCAGCATAACTGGAAATGACCGCAGCCGTTCTTTTGCCATCTCCCAGTTCAACCACCTTGCACGCGCCATCACTGCATGCCAGGCTCACTTCCAGTTTATCAGAAATGGTGACCTGATGAGACTTCAGCAACTGCAGCGCCGCGGCATGTTTTTCGTCGCAATCTTCAGGGCCGAAAAAGATGCGATACTGATTCAGATCATCAACCCGCCTGGCGGGATCATCTTTGCGAACGACGATCAAACCGGTTTGCGTGGTCTTGCCGTCTTTGCCTGTCAAACGAGCCACCGCTTCGACAGGCTCGCCAATTCGTTTTGAATCGAAGCGCACGACGGAGTCTTTCCCGATGATGATATCGGCTCGCTCAAACTTCTTGTTGTCTGCCGCCAACTTGAGCGATTCGGTAAAAACAACTTTTACCGGATGGTTCAGCTTGTTTGAAAGGTATTCGCCCAGCACTTCGTATTTGCGCTGGGCATACCCTTCAACACAAGGACAGGAAAGCGGTGCCGCGAGTGGATCCATCACCACCATTGTCAAAGGGGATTCCGCCCGGGTTGCCGAGACCGCATCGCTGAACCCAAAGAACAAAAACGCCAGGCTCAGCGAAGAAAGGTACCGTAAACTGCAAGTCATGGTTGAATGACCTTCTTATATTTCGTTGCTTTTCTGCTGCATGACGATGACATGCGAACGGGTTTTGTCCATCATGTAAACCCGTTTGCGGTCTGGCGTGACAACAATCGAAACATTTTTGCAGCCGGGAACCAGATCAACCGTGCCAACCAGTTCGAGATATTCACCATCTGATGTGTACCGCTTGATGCGTCCGACATTCGATTCCGATGTATAAACTTCGCCGTTGCCGGTGATGCAGACATTCATCGGGTTGCAGCAACTGGAAAACCCATCGATTCCGTCACGATCTTTCTTGCCGAATGTTTTGATCAACTTACCCTCACGGTCGTATCTGCAGACTCGATGCCGGGCATTCTCGGCGATAAACAATTCTCCCTTGCCCGCGCCAATGTGCATGTTCCCGCAGCAACCACGCAGATTCGTCACAATTTTTTTCGGCTGATCGAGCGAGTGGGACAACCGCCAGATACAAAAACCGTAACCGGTCACATCGTAAGTCGCGACAAAAACATCGTCATCCGTCACAGCCAGTGAAGCGACCGTCTTTTTCATATTGATCGTGCTGCGCACGCGCTGGTTGATCGTTTCGTCATCGTCTTTGAGAAAACGCTGATACGCCTTGATCATCGCCTCGGCCTGTTGCAAACGGGTTTTTTCCGTTCTCGTTCGCTCCGCCTCCGGTTTTTTCCTGATCAGAGCGACCGCTTTTTCCTGCTGATCGATATATTTCTGGATTCTCTTTTTTTGCTCCCTGATTTGCTTGATCGTGTCTTCACGAATTTTGTCCCTGCTTTCATCAATCAATTTCGCGTGCGGCAAGTCAGCTACGGCGAGTTGTTTTCCGTCGGCTGAAAGTTTCATGATTTTCTCGTAACCGGCAACATAAACCGTGCCATCTTCTGCAACCGACATCGCCTGCGGAGCGACTTCCAAACTCCAGGTGGCGACAGGATTTCCCTCGGGACTGTAAACACGAATTTCTCCCGGTTGTATTTCGGTAACAACTTCCGCGCCTTCCTGCGTCGCCTCACGAGTAATGCGCGTTCCGCCGCATGCCGCCAGCAGTCGCCCTTTGGAATCGAGCGCCAAAGCGTGCATTTGCACGTTCGTTCCCTTGGGCGTTTTCAGTTTGATCAACTTGACCTGCTCATGAGTGGCAGGCGGAAGAGTCTTCTTTTCAGGAGTCTTTTTCGCAGAACCGAGCAGCGATTTCACAGAGGCGCTGATCGGATTCTTTGGCGCAGCTTTTCCACGCACCCGCTTCGTCGTCTTCGCCGTTTTTTCGGTTGTTTCTTCAGCACAAATGGTCGTCACCTGAGAAGCAAACAGGGCAGAAACGATCAACCCCAAAACCAAGCCGCGCACCGCCCGTGAATACCTCCACATAGGAAAACTCCTTTTGAGTGAGAGTGAAATCGCGTTATTTTTTCGCAACGAATTTCGCCGAATTGCTTTGTGACCAGATTCACGCCCAAACGCGAAGCTCGCCTGTTCTCATGTTTCATGCAGATCACACGTTTCATGCAGAACGCCTACAGAAAAGACGTGGCCAGTATACGAAAGATTATAAAAAAATGCGAGAAATTCCGAAAAAACGCAAAAAATGGGGATTTGACTGGCTGCCTCGATTTCCTCTCGAATCATCAACGAACCGGTAGTGCACCACTGATGGAGCACGCTGCCCCGGCACATACGATCTACACAATTTTGAAGCAGTCAAAAATCACGTCGCGCAATCCAGATGAAGCCTCTCAGCAATTCTGAACCAGAGCCGAAAAATCAGCCACCAATAGAATACATGGGGCGTTCCGGTTGGTGGAAGGTTGCGGAATTGATGTCGTGTCCTTCTTTCTTTGCAGAGATGCATTGCAGGACACGATCAATCAGGAAATCTTCGTCGCAGTCCGAGCGAAGCAGATCTCGCACATCGGTCTCTTGCAGGCTGAACAGGCAATTTCTGATCTTTCCTTCCGCGGTAAGCCGAAACCGGTTGCATTCAGAACAGAATGGTTTACTGACGG
>JALWSL010000741.1 GCA_027080405.1 Planctomycetaceae bacterium | reverse complement strand
GTGTCGTATCAAGAGCCGACAGTTGAGCGGCTGGCAAAACGAGAATGACGTTGATTTTCGTGTCCTGACTCTGGAGATCCACATCAGGGGG
Organism: Planctomycetaceae bacterium; assembly: GCA_027080405.1. Classification (GTDB taxonomy): domain Bacteria; phylum Planctomycetota; class Planctomycetia; order Planctomycetales; family Planctomycetaceae; genus Rubinisphaera. Next base: position 10,892 of record JALWSL010000741.1, on the reverse strand, counting down.
CAAGGCTGGCAAAAGCAGCTTCTCAATCGTGGATTCTACGAACTGGCAGAAAAGAAAACGAAAAAGACAATCAATGGTGTCGAAAAAGTTGTTACGGAAATTTACCGCAAGCAGATCATGGTCGATGGTAAGCCAGCCGTGGAGCCGCAGCTGCTCGACATCAACGGAAAGCTGATCAAGTTCCGAGATGAAAAGGGAAAGCCGATTCCGGAAGCCCAGGAAAAAGTAAAAGAGGCGGTGCTTGATTTCAAGATTCGCGGCATCAAGGATTTCAGTCGATTACCCTTAAAATGAAAAGAGACCAGAAATGGCTACACGTAGATACGCAGGCGATGCACCAGCAGTCGCCCAGCAAACCCTGCTCCCTGCTCCTCCAGCCAGCTATAGTGGCAAGGTAACGATTGGGATCAACCGAAAAACACTCGAATTCGATGTGTGGGACGCGACCACAATTGTCGATGCCTGGAACGCATCGGAAGTTCCGGATTTTCAGCGTTGCATCGCATCTCTGCACGAAGACGGTGTGTTGATGACAGCGGCAACAGACGGTGTTCCGTTTGAAATCACGCTCAGTTTTGGCGGTGGAAACGCATTTGACGAAGTGGTGATCATCTCTTTTCTGAACGTGGGAACGGTAACAGGGAGCTACGATATCACACTGCTTGGCGAGACGATTACGGTCGCCTGGGGAACTTCTGCATCTGATATCCAAGCTGCTCTGGAGGCGACCGCATCGATCGCACCGGGTGATGTGACCGTTACGGACTTGGGTAATAATCAATTCCAGCTCACAATTGCAGGACAGTATGCCGGTCAAAATGTGACCGACCTGACGATTGACGATTCGGCTTTGCGAGGTGGGACGGCGGATGTCGAAGTGACGAAAGTGCGTGATTATCGAGCCGGGCAGAATGAAATCCAGCGGATTGTGCTGGGCGGCGGGCCGACCGGCGGAACCATCCTCTACGATCTGGATGGCACATCGATCGGACCGGTAAATTACAATGATGCCGTGGCGGATTACCAGACGGCGTTCGATGCCGCCCTGGGGGCCGGAGAAGCGACCGTTACCGGGCCGGCTGACACCGGCGAAGTCGGACCATTGCAAACAGAAGACTTCGTGGCCGATAGCGATGCAGACACCGGATTCGCCTACAGCACAAACGGCGGGTCAGTGCAGATGACCTCTTCTTATCTGACACTCGGCATTCTGGAAGAAGTGGTTGGGGGAGATTCCGTTTATCAGCATAAGCTGACCGGCATCGTGCAACTGTCTGCCAACAACGCTGTGGCGGCAAATTTGCAGATCGAGCGGGCCTTGCTGCAGCTGGCCGTGTTACACAGCGATGCGAATGCCCGCGTGGATCTGAAAATCAGGGCTGTCAATCAGGCCAACCCGGCTCCGATCGCCGATTTCGATTATGCCGACTTCAGCAGCCGCCCCCTGACAACAGCCAGTGTGCTCTGGACGGCAACGCAATCGCCCGCCGGCTCGATCATTTCTCCGCCATCCCTGGACGCGATCGTGCAGGAGTTGCTGGATACGCACGGCGACATTTCCAACATCATGCTCTATCTGGAAACACAACCTGGCAGTATCGGGCAAATCAGCATCTACGATCCCACCTCTACTGGTTACGTCTCATACAAGAAACCGACGTTGCTGGTCGATTATCGTGATACGCCAGCCGGGCCGGCGGTGTTCGATGTGGAATTCATCGGTTCTCGCGCACAAAAATCACTCCCCTTGATGACCGCCAACATCGATAGCCTGCAGCCCAAAAGACAGAACACGATTTGGGTCATTGACACCGTGCTGGACACAGGGGCAGCCGTCAATTCGCCGGGCGTGCTGCAACTATATGATGGAGCCACACAATTACAGAGTGCGGGAACCAGTGAAGCAGGGGTCACGTTCGAGGAAGGCCTGGCCACCATCCTGGACGAGCAATTCGGGCCTGATAATTACACGTACCGGACCAATGTGGACGGGGAAGCGGGACGGGTTGAAATTGAGTTGATCGAGGAACTATCGGGTGCCGTCGATATCAGTGATGACCTGCTGTTGTACTGGACGCCGATTGCTACCGCACAGGAGCCAGAGGGGAATCCAGTCGCCCGCATGGAACTCGTCAACGAAGGCGGGGCCGGGGTGGGCGAGCGACAGCGGTTTGTCGTCGATCCACTGGCCGTCGCGGGCACACTGGCACTCACTGATGGTGTCACGACATCGGCAGAAATGCCCTACAATTTGACAGCTTCCCAATTACAGACCGAACTGGAAGCATTCGTGGGGGCCGGAAAAGTCGTCTGTTCTGGTACGGCATCACCCGAAGGGATATTGTGTGAATTCGATATCAGCGTGGGTGATTTTACGGAGCTATCCATCATCAATAACCTGCGCCGTGTCGATGCCCTGCTCGATGATTTGGGCTACGAGGACATCACCGGGCAGGGAAGCGTCAATCAGACGACGATCGACCTGAATGTGCAGATCGGTATCCCCAACGCGATCTACTTCACCAGGGGGAACCAGACGGTCACGGTGCAGACGGATGTCTCCCCGTTTCCCTCGTTCCTCCCGGCGTTGCAAACGCTGTATCCGGATGCTCTTTCCATCACGGAAGAAGAAATGGCCAATAACGATCCTGCCTTTGAAATGCGGCGACTCGTGTTGCGGACGCCCGACGATCCGGATCTATCTGTGACAGCAACCGCTGGTACCGGATCCTCGGCATCCGTTTCCACAGAGGTGGTCGCAAACACGGATACCGCCATCAAGTCGACAGTGGTGGTGGATCTGGTCGGTGTCATCCTGGGCGGCACGTGGGACTTGACGGTGTTCACCTCGCTGGTGGGACAAACGCTGAATATCCCCGCTTTTTCCACCACCCAGTATATTCAGGATGCTCTCGTCGAGGCCATTCCCCAGGCAACCGAAATCTTGGTGACAGGATCCACAAATTCCATCAACATCTCTGTAACGGCACCGTTCGCGGTCAACTTTGAAGTGAATGGTGCTGGTTTACTCGGAGAATTGCCTCTGGCTGAATGGCAACTCGTCAACGAATATGAGGCGGTGGCCAATGAACGGCAACGCCTGGTGATCGACGATGGCGAGTTCGCGGGGGGTGGGTACATCGAGCTCACCTATGAAGGCGTGACGGTGACGGCCTTCTATCCGGGGCCGGATATTTGGGGCGTGTTGGAACAAATTCCTGCCCTGAACGGCAATTTGGTGGTTCGTCCTGCTCCAGATTATGGTGCCGGTGCCTGGGAAATCGAGTTTGTAGGCAGCCTGGCAGGCACCAATGTGAGCATGATATCGGTCGATTCTCACCTGACGGGCTTTGAGCAGCAAGGGTATTTGACGGCTTACTGGAGCCGATCCCAAGAGGGCAAAAACGGAGCAACAGTGACAAGCACGGAATTGCAGGATGGTTCCCCGCCAGTCGGTGCCCAGAGCTTGGTGCGTATCACAAACAACCCTCATTATGGCACCTTCACCTTGACTGACGGAGTGATCACAACGTCCGCTTTCCAGTACAATGCAACCGCTGCGACGATCCAGGCGGGCATGGTCGCCGGTGGGTTTGTGGTGACCTGCATCGGAGATTTAGCCGAGGGATTGCTCTGTTCTTTTCCGGCATCAGAAGGTGATGTGAATCTCTCGGGCAACAATATCGATTTGACGAATGCCCGCATTTCTGTCCTGACGCTTGTGCAAGGCGGGATCCTCAGTTCCAGGACGTTGCAACGTTCACAGGGGCCAAACCATTTTGACGATCCACTCAACTGGCTTCCCCAAGGGCCTGTTGATTCTGGAGACGAATTGATTTTTGAAAGTGGGAACGTCAGCTGTCTGTACGGGCTTCGGCAGCGATCTGCCTTCACTGTCGATACCGGCACTGACGAAATCATCGTTTCCGGGAGGCCGGGCTTTCTGGTTGGACAGATCGTTTCGATCAGCTCAAATGGGACACTGCCAGCAGGCTTGGTGGCGGCCGATGATTACGTGATCACAGCCTACGACATCGACACCGGACGTATCGCCCTGAAGCGGAGCGGAAGTGCTGCTGTCATCACTGACTTGGGCAACGGAATTCACACCATCCGCCTGGCAGTAACCTCGCTCAAAACGCACGGGCGTTTCACGGGGGCGATCGGCATTCCTCGCTGGAACCCTGATGGTTTTGTCGAATACCTGCCAACAGAACTGGAGATCGGTTTTATGGAATCGGGCGAGCGGAAACTGACTCTCGCCCAAGGTCGAGGATCTGCTTCGGGCCGGACGTTTGTCGATCTCGGTAACGATGCGGTCGACATCGAGGTCTTTCAAACGGGGGGCTCTCAAAACGGGATCCCGGCCTTCGTTGTCCTGGGCAGTAACGATCAAAATACACTCGTTTCCTACGAAGGATCAATCGGGCCGGGATATTACGAGCAAACGGAATTTCGATATCAGTCGATGGTTCTGCATGGTGGTGAAGTGCTGGGGACGAACATTGTTTCCGCTGCAAACGCCGTCTTCGACAATTTCGGGGCTTCGACGGAATTCCAGAACCATCAATTCACTGGAAAGCAGCGTAGCCAATCATGAGCGAAATAGTACGCATTCATGAAGATGACTTGCCACGTATCGCAAGAACGGTGCGGTATGTCGAAGATCAGATTCGTGGGACAGTTCCATTTCGGCAGCCAGCACGCCAATTCTATGATCTGCCCGTACTGAAAATGTTTCGATTGCTTAATCCGGTCAGTCCGCCGGACAGCCTCGAGAACCCGAAATCTGTTTTCGCTCAGCCGTTTGTCGGAGACGTGAATCCGGAGCCGGATTACACCGATGAAATCGATGAGAACGGGAACCCCGTTCCAGTGAAAGAGACAATCTACCACTCCATTCCCGGCGTCACGCTATGTGCCGATACGCTGGTGTGGTGCGTCTACGCTTACTCGGAATGGCGAATCATGCACTACGAACAGTGGCCTGTGATGGTGCAGCAGATCGACGCTGAAGGATTCCCAAACGGTAATGCATCTCTGACTCTCACCATCGACGATGAAGATATGACGTTTGATTTGCCGGGCAATGCAACAGCCGCTGAGTTACTGGCAAAAGTGCGATCACACCCGAAGATTACCGCACCGGAATCCGTCCAGGCGATTGGCGGGCCGTTGACCTACTGTGCCATCAACCTGATGTTCGGCCCCAGTCTTACCGGCAAAAGCATTCAGCCGATCCACATTGATAACGGCAGCATGTCTCCAGGGCTTGCCGGATTGCGGCTTCGTTTACTTGCCCCTCTTTGGTCAGTCGAATGAGAACCACACAAACACGCCAACCGTTTCTGACGCCGGCTGCCCGCTCGCGACCGCAACTGTTCTGCAGGGATTCGTCAACCGGCGAATTGCTCTGGTCGCGTGATGACGGACTGAATTATCAGACACATAGCGATTGGCAGGTTCAGTTTCCGGGCAGTTGTGGACGCCAAAGGCAGGAAGGCGGCAACGTCTACGGAGCCGCCGGCAATTCCTCGCCCGGATTTGTTCACGAACACCAGGGGCTTGTGCTGCTGATCACTTCCGCTGGCGATCTGATTACCTGCGATGCAGACGGAAATTCCCGGTCATTGTACCGCAACGCATTCGGCCAACAGTTCTACGGGGCTATTGCAGCAAGCGACCGAACGGTCTGGGTCAATATCGAAAACAATCTTGTCGCCGTCGATATCATCGACGGGATCCAGTCCACCACGCCGATGTCGGCGTTTTCGCCTTTTTATTCCCTGGTACATCCCGATGGTTCGATTGTGGTGGCGGATGATTCGGGCAGTCTCTCCGCTTGGCAGCCGAACGGTTCGCTGAAATGGGGACCGATCAGCTATCCCACAAGTGAAGTCGGATTCTATTGGGGGAGTTTTCTGAATGGTGACATGGTCACTGCATCGGGAGTGATATCGGCCAGTACCGGTTCAATCATCGCAACATGGCCAGAAGGTAGAGGAAAGCTTGGTTCCACAAACACAAACGCCCCAGATCTGGCTGATATCGTGATCTGGCAAAACGAAAAGGTTCTCACCCACTTGTGGGTAAAGGAATGGGTCCAGGGTTTTGGCCCCGATGACGGATTCTGGGAGAATTATTTGTATTTCAGTGAGCTCGACAGAAATTTGAAAATCGTCCGCGAAGAAAAGATGCCAACCGATAACTGGCCGGATTACTCCAGAATCCCGGATCCGTGGTTCCTTTATGATCTGGAACTCAAGACGGAAGGGGCAGTCTTTTATCCAAACAGTGAACACCTGGTGGGGAGCTGGTTGTCTGACCTCACATTGCCGGATCCCGTTTCGCTTCCGATCGCCTCGCAACCGCCCGCGAATAAAAAAAGGTCCGATCTGAACGAACTCGATTACCCTGGCGATCCGCCCAGTGTATTGCGACATGCCGGCGGATTCTTCTGCACGTTGGAAGGGGACATCCTCGCTTCGTTCGACACATCTGGCCAACTGCGCTGGCAAATTGCTCTCCCCGACGGTCCCCAGCAGGGGATCACAAATTACGTACTCAGTGACGATGGCTCGAAAATCTACTACATCGGCTGATTGTCTTCGTATTGTTCACTCGTCGACTGTAACAGTCAAACCGCAATCCATCGCCGTGGCGATTCTGACCAGGGTTTCGATAGTTGTGTTCTCTTGCTTGCCAGTTAGTAAGCGATTCAATGCCGAGCGTTCAATCCCTGTTCGGTCTGCAAGATCAGCGTAAGACAAATTCCTTTTTTGCTTCAGTGTTGCCAGAGATTCAGCAATAGATCGAACAAGTCGCACAGCTTCAACACGCTGAATGGCTCGTGCGTGATCGGCCTGCACAAGAGGATCGGTTCGTCCCTTTTCTTCCAACTCAGCAGCCTTGCGAAGCTCTTCTTTCTTTGCTGCTGTTAGTTTTGGATGCGTTTTAACCCGTTTGATCTTTACGTTTTTTTTCTCCATTTTACACCTCGTAAGCTGTGACAATATAGACAGTTGCATCGTCAAACAATTCGTAGGCGACAAACAATCGTTTTCCGGTCGGGGTGTAACCGTAGGCGGCATTCCGACCAGAAGACCGGCTGATCGTTTTGTCGTCGGGAAAGCAAACAACGTACTCAGCTTCTTCATAGCTCACGCCATGCTCGGCGATGTGTTTGTCGTTTTCGCCATCCCAGATGAAGAAGAAAAAAGCCATTTTGTTCCCTTGCTTGTTGTAATATATCGTAATATTGTTGACATATATTACAACAACAAAGGGGATAAAACAGAAATAATTCCAGGATTTATTTCAAAGCGGACGCCCGGCGCAACACATGAGCGTAAAGTAAAACAGGAACGACAGCAGTAGGCACCTGCTGCCGTTCCCTCAACAAACACCCTGACCGTACGGACCGGTCACGATGCAGTTGTAGAAAGTGAAGAGATGTCGCAAGGAAGCGAAACCAAGCCTACGTCACAGCGAGCAGCAGGCTGGCCAACACTGGAAACGAAACCGTATTTTGAATCGAATTCGGTCCGGTTGTATCAAGGAGATTGCTTGGAACTGTTGAATCAAATGCGAACCGGTAAACTCGGAAAGGATAATCAGTTCGATGCTGTGGTTACCGATCCGCCTTACTGTTCTGGGGCAGCAACCAAGAGTGCACGGGATGCCGATCCGGCGAGCAAGTATTGTCAGAATGGAAACAGGTGTGGTCGCCCCAACTTTGAGGGCGATCATCGCGACGCGAGATCATTTGAATTCTGGTGCACGATGTGGCTTACATTGGCTCGCCGACACTGTAAGACGTCCGCCTACGGATTGGTCTTTATCGATTGGCGACAACTCCCATTGATGACGAACATCGTTCAGGCATCCGGGTTTGCCTGGAAAGGAATTTGCGTCTGGAATAAAGGCAGGGCTTCGCGTTCTCCCCACAAGGGATACTTTCGACACCAAGCAGAATACATCGTTTGGGGTACGAACGGAAAAGTTCCCAAATTAAAAGACCGTGGACCGTTTGATGGTGTCCATTCCATTGCGGTGAAACAAGCCGATAAATTTCATATCACAGGAAAGCCGACAAAACTACTTCGCGAATTAGTGCAAGTAGCTCCGGTTGGTGGCCTGATCCTTGATCCGTTTGCGGGTAGTGGAACAACGGGTATTGCAGCCGTCCACGAGGGGCGTAGAGCGGTGCTATTTGAGCAATCAGAGGAATACTGCGAGATCGCGGCAAAAAGGCTTGAAGCAGCAGAAGGAGAGGTAAAATAGGCCGGACTGTCGATCCGGTGGTTGCGGGTTCGAGTCCCGTCGGGGTCGTTTTTACAGGTTGGGGCTGAAGCGTGGTCGGTTTTGACGCTTGACGATTCCAACTCCTGTCGCAAAGAGGCTGAATACAGCACAGGCATAACACCTTCATGGATACACCTCCCGCGTTATTTGTTCACGGGGGGTGTCTGTTTTAGGGGGCGTTTCTTCTTTTCCTGGTCTGTGCCTCCTTTCCGATTCTGTCCCTGATGGTTTTATCCTCCCATCTTTCTTTCCAATCATTTCAATCCCGCTTGAATAACTGGTCACTTTCCAGATCGCCAGTCCTCGTCTTGCCTGTCAATATGCTCCGGGGCTTGCTCGCATATCGATAGTTGCGCATGAGTCAAAAATAAAAACATCATGAACGCTCAGACAACTCTCTTTTCCGGTGCGCAGTGGCAGTCGTGCCTTTCAATGGGCATTATTGCCTTTTTTTGCGTTGGAATATGTTTTGAAATTGGACGACAGGTCTCTCCCTTTCGGTCAGAGGCGGGCAGAGATCGTTTCCCGTCGGTATGGTTTTCTCACTATCACGACCGTTAACCTGTCCATTTTTTTGACACCGTTCATTCATGAACTATGCTTCGGAAGGACTGGTTCTGGAGCGGTAGATTCTTCAAATGTATTGGCTGTAGCAGTCCTGTTTTTCCGACTATAGTGATAAAACGGACGACCAATGCCACCGACATTACCCACAAGCCCTGCTTTAACAGCCAAGGAAAAACGGGAAGGGAAGCTTGCAGGGCGAAGAGTGGTTCCGGAGTCTCGTCTCGACGCATCCAGCGGCGAAAAGGTTGAACTGACCAGCGATACCTGGGTTGAAATTGTCGATATCGCTACTGCGGATTCCGTGGACGCGCTGAATTGTTATCAACAGCGGTGGGTAGAACTTGCTGAACAGGCCCTGGAGCCGAACGTCTTCCATGAATTCTGGATGCTGACGTCATCGTTAAAAAATATCTCTCATTCCACCAATTGTCGATTTGTTTTTGCTTTCCATCGAAACAAAAGAGTGACGGATCCTCCCATTCTCAGTGGTGTTTTTCCATTGATGCAGGAAAGCGGTTCAATCCTGCGGCTATCCAGCTACAGGCTTCTAACCAACATATACAGTTACCTGGCAACGCCATTGCTTCATCCTCGGTATCAGCATGAGGCAATAAAAAGTTTGATCTTCTGGGGCCGAAAAACCGGAGTGTCACTTTTGGAGTTCCCGCGCATTCATGCTCATGGGCCATTTCAACAGGCCTTGATCGATGTGCTGAATCAATTGAATCTGTCACCTTTTATTGTTGAACAGCATAACCGGGCCCTGTTGACACGGGACACGAACACGGAAGCGTATCAATTGAAAAATATCAGCGGACATTCCCGCCGGGATCATCGTCGATTACGTCGCAGATTACAGGAACAGGGAGAACTGGAGTTTCGCACGCTCGATGATCCCGAGTCAGTCAAATCCTGGGCGAATCAATTCCTCGCATTGGAGCAAAAGGGCTGGAAAGGGGAACAGGGCACTGCGATTGGGCAACGGGAGCGTGACCAGGCTTTTTTTCATGAAGTAACTACTGAAGGGATGCGGCAGGGAAAGTTGCAAATGATGGGCCTGTTTCTCGATGGGAAACCGATCGCGATGAAATGCAATTTGATTTCCGGACAGGGGGGATTCGCCTGGAAGATTGCGTATGACGAACAATACGCGCGTTTTTCGCCGGGAGTCCATCTGGAACTGGAAAATATCAAATACCTGCACGAACAAACGGATCTGGAGTGGATGGATTCGTGCGCAACCGCGGAGCATTTTATGATCAATCGACTCTGGCCCGCCAGACGCACCATCCAGCATTTGCTCATCCCGACGGGAAATTTCACGGGGGAGCTTTATACCGGATTGCGCCCACTGATAAGAACATGCAGAAGGATTTTCAGATCTCGTTTTTCTCCTCGTCAATCGCAATAGATGGGTAATTTCGGCAGTAAACAACGGCAACTTCACTCAAGCACAACAGGATTCAAGCAGAACGGGCGATTCAGAGTCGCTTACTGAAAGGGAGACAACATGATCGATTCTCTAACCAGTCTAAACGGTAACACGGGGCATATCCCCCATACGGAACGCTCTCCAATGGCAGTGGACAGTCAATCGCCCGATTGGCTGGCATGGGACGAGAGCGAATTCATAAATTCGTTCAATAAAAAACCTTTCCTGATCGAGCACCAACTCTGCAATCATCCTTTATTCAGGATGGAAAGACTCCTGGAACTGGTGAAATCGCGTCCGGAATCGGATATCGAATACAACGCCGGGAATGTCCCTGTTTCCGTCTCGCACGACCAGACACCCATGAACGGTCTTTCTCCTGAAGAAACAGTCCGGCGAATCAGGGAGTGTCAATCGTGGCTCGTCATCAAATACATCGAGCAGGTTCCGGAATATGGCGAATTGCTCGAACAGTGCCTGGAGCAGGTGCGTCCACTTTCGGAGAAAATAGTTCCTGGAATGATGAAGCCACATGCCTTTGTTTTCATTACCTCTCCCGGTTCCATTACTCCCTATCACATCGATCCAG
>JALWSL010000740.1 GCA_027080405.1 Planctomycetaceae bacterium | reverse complement strand
TTGAGCAACATGGAAGATCTGTTGCGTTCCGGGTCCGACCAGTACAGCCCGTTGTCGGGAAAAGAACTGATCAGGAAAAAGATCCGGGTGACGGTCATCATGGGAGGCGGTTTTCCCCGGACAAAATCTCCTGAAACGAACCTCCGGTTTGATCCTGCTGCCGCGGTAACGGTCGCCAATTACTGGCCCGGTGAAATTATCTGGCAAGGTTACGAAGTTGGCCGGGCAATAATAACAGGTGCCAGGTTGAAAGAAACACCGTCATCGAATCCGGTTCGCAGAGCTTATGAACTGCGACCGTTCGGCAAGGGGAAAGCGATCGACCGGGGCAAGCCGAGTCACGATCAGGCAGCCGTGCTACTGGCTGTTTTCGGAATCGATCCAGAGTATTGGACTGAAGTTGGAAACGGCCGGGTTGTGATCGATTCCGACGGTCATTCGCAGTGGAAAACGGATCGCAAAAAGAATCACCGCTACGTGGTTATCAAGGGAACTCCGCAGAAGCTGGCAGATTTGATTGAGCAGTTGATGTGCAGAAAGCCGAAAGCCTCCTCGTAGCAGCTTGAACCCGTTCTCAGGCTGGCGGTCTGCACATTCAGCGGGAACTCGCCGTGCTGAGCAGGTAGGCGAGCAGATCGCGGAACTGTTCATCCTGGAGCGATTCTCCCAGATTGGCAGGCATCGGGGAGAGAAGCGATTTCCGATGCTCATCGATACTCTGCGCTGCAATTTGGATCGCGTTCCCCTTGCTGTCGATCAAAATCCACTGTTCCCCTTCGCTTTTTTTGAGCAGCCCGACAAAGATTTTTCCTTCCTCTGTCAGAATGGTACTGGAACGGAAGGCGACATCGACGTTTCTATTGGGGGCCAGAATATCTTCACACAACCGATCCAGTCCGCGGTTGCCGATTCCATCCAGATTGGGGCCGACCTGTTTCCCTTTCCCTCCCATTTGATGGCAGACCGAGCAATTCTTTTCGTAAAGGATTTTCCCGGACTGGATATCTCCCCCCAATTTTGCGTAGCTCTGTTTTCGTGAGTCGATCAGGCGCGAAATCCGCTCCTCTTCTTTGGGGAGGCTGTTGACGATTTTTGCGAGCTTTTCTTTTTGCTTTTCGTTTGTCAGCGAGGCCAGTTTTTGAGCCAACGCGGGCTGCACCAGTAACCGGGCGGATGCTTTTCCGGTTTCAAACAATTCCAGCAAGAGCAGCAATCCGGCATTGTCGGAAACAACCAGGTTCGCCAGAACGACCTGTTCCTGGAAGCTGGCTGAGTGCATGACCTGGGTCATCAGTTCCTTCGTCTGAGCAGAATGGTGCCGGGCAATCGCGCTGATTATTTTCTTTCGAAGTGCAACATCGAGATCCATCTCGAGCGAAGCGGCCAATGCGAGCAGGCGTGCGTCAGGGGCCATTTTGACAATCGCGGTTGCAGTCATTGCGGATAGGTGGCGATTCATTTTTCCGCTTTGCAGTAAGTGCACAAGTTGTTTTTGGAACGAATGCAATCCAAAAGTATCGATGATTTCAATCGCCAGCTCTGTCTGTCGGGCGATGGGGGACGGGTTGAGTCGCGGTTCCGAAAATCGTCCTGCCGCCAACCAGGCAAAGGCGGGTTCATTATTTCCATCGACCAGTTCGACAACAACTTCACTACCGGCACGATCTCCCGTTTTCCAGATGAATCGTCGGGCGATGTCCTGACGTGGTGGCTGCCAGGTTTGAATAATCTTGTGCGTTTGGGCGTCCCGAAGTTTCACGAAATTGAGGTTGCGATTCGGCTTGCCGGGGTAGCCGTCGTGTCCGCAAAGATAGAAACTGAATTCCGGCTGCAGTACAAATTTCCCGGAGCGATACGTCCCCACTGCCCGCTCGCCTCCTGGCAAACTGCTATAAAGTGGGACGTTCTGTTGACCATCTTCCGATGCCCGACGTCTTGTCACCTTCCACGGGTTCGGTTGATGTGGTGCGGAGGTCGCTGGCAGATAGCTCCATTCCAGTGGATAGGGGCCCTCCGCATTTTTCAGCAGTTTATTCGCCAGTGCGGTTGCCCAGTCGGTTACCGATGCCGGTTGTTTCCGATTCCGTTTTGCCAATCCGTTTTTAACCGAAAACATCTGCACCCGCTGGAACTCCTGGTTCTGTTGATAGCGTGTGCGAATCTCCTGAACGAGCCTGTCAACCAATTCGGGGGAAACATACTGGCTGGCAAATGTAATATACGTGCCCATTCTTTCCGGTTCGCATTCATTCAGAACGGCAAGTTTTTCGACAATAAACCGGCCGGCTGATTCGTTTTTCAAAGCAAGAGAAATTCCCGCCACAAGGGGAATATCCGCCTGCGAAATTGAAGCGACCGTTTTCCGGTACCACTGTGCATTCAGGAAGTGATCCCGCAACGCGATTTTGATGACATGCCTTAAATGAACATCCTGCGGATCGGTCGAGTGGAACAGTTTCAGTAAAACATCAATGCACTCCTCCCGGCGATGCACCGCGGACGCCTGGACGGCCGCTCGTTGCACGAGTGGAGACTGATCGCTCATCCCTTTTTTCAACAGCAAAGCAATCGGTTCATTCTGCCCGGCCACATATTCAGATAAAACACGGTAGGCGTGCTCGCGAACTTCGGGGTGTGAATCGTCTGCCGCTTTGGAAAGATCCGCAAACTCCAATTGATGCAGCCGGTTCAATATCCATAAGGCGTGAAAGCGGGCTGTCGGATGTTCGGAGACACGCAACAAAGAGCGTACCGGTTCTTCCGCCCGTTTCCCGAACGAATCGACAATACGATCC
>JALWSL010000739.1 GCA_027080405.1 Planctomycetaceae bacterium | reverse complement strand
GTTTCTCTCGCCCCTCGATCACCACTTCCCGGGACTGGCCGCATGCCAGCAGGTTTTCCATGAATCGGGGATGCTGCCTTCGCTCAACAACTGTCCCTCCTGCAGGGTTGGGTAGATTTCATCGAAGTGTTTGATGGTGAAAGGGTCGATGCGGCGTAGCACATGGTGCGGCGTGATTTCCCGTGGACTTTTCATGCCGGCTCCTGCGAGTAATTCCATGAATGCCCCAATGGTTGCCCGATGATATTCGGCGACGCGCTCTGCTTTTGTTTTGACATCAATAGCCTGGTTTCTCGCCGGGTTCTGTGTCGCGATTCCTACCGGACAAGTGTTTGTGTTGCAGCGGCGTGCCTGAATACACCCCAAGGCAATCATCATTGGGCGAGCCGCGTTGCACAAGTCCGCTCCCAGCGCGATGGTGCGAAACATGTGAAACGCAGTAACAATTTTCCCGGCGGCAACAAGACGGATTTTCGAACGCAACCCCGTTCCCTGTAGTGAATTATGAACAAACCGCAGTCCATCACGCATCGGCATCCCGACTGAATTGGTCAGTTCCAACGGAGCCGCCCCCGTTCCTCCCTCTGCTCCATCGACCGTAATGAAATCGGGCAGGATTCCGGTTTCCAGCATGGCTTTGCAGATCGCCAGAAATTCTGTGCGATAGCCGATACAAAGTTTGAAGCCGACCGGTTTCCCTCCCGAAAGATTACGCAACTGCTGAACATATTCCAGCAGGCCGATGGGGGTCGAAAAAGCGGAATGAGCCGGCGGCGAAATGACATCGTGTCCCAACGGAACGCCTCGGATTTCCGCGATTTCGGGTGTCAGTTTTTCTTTGGGCAGGATACCGCCGTGAGCCGGTTTGGCTCCCTGTGACAGTTTGATTTCAATCATTTTCACGGCGCGGTGAGACGAACGCTCCTGAAATTTTTCGGGAGCGAATCGCCCCTGTTCGTCCCGGCAGCCGAAATAGCCTGTTCCGATTTGCCAAATCAGGTCGCCGCCCGGTTCGAGGTGATACCGGCTCAATCCTCCTTCGCCCGTATTGTGGGCAAAGCCACCGATCTGGGCCCCGCCGTTCAGTGCGAGGATGGCATTACGGCTCAGCGAACCGAAACTCATGGCGGAGATATTCAGGTGTGACGCTTCGTAAGGCTGATCGCAGTTGTCCCCTCCCACGCAAACACGAGGTTCAACTTTTTCGACCGGCTGGGGCGCAAGTGAATGGTGCATCCATTCGTAACCGACACGATTGACATTACGTTGAGTGCCAAAGGCCCGCGTGTCCAAATCGCCCTTGGCTCGCTGATAAATAATGGAGCGGAACTCTCGACTGAAAGGTGTGCCGTTGATATCCGATTCCACAAAATACTGCTGAATCTCCGGGCGAACTTCCTCCATCATGTATCGACCGTGCCCAATCACAGGATAGATTCGCAACAGGGCATGCCCGGTTTGAATCACATCGTACAAGCCAAGCAGGATTAATGGGCCCACAACAAGAAACAGCCAGAGCACCGCAGGCTGCCAGATGGAAATCAGCACAATCAGCGCGGGCAACAGAATTGCCAGCGTAAAGAAAATCTTTCGGACCATGTATCAGGACGCCTTGCTGTGCTTTCTTACTGCGTTTTACTGTTTTGGATCGTGCATTATTGTGCTTTACTGTTTTGAATCGGGAGCGGAAACGGTTTTGGGAGATTTTTGAGAAAGGCGATCAATGACATTGCGGGTGATTTGTTCCACATAAGGATCTTTACCTCGCAAACCGTGCGCCCAGTCGGTGGAACCGGTGGTGAAAACGGTGCCGTTGTTGGTGTAGAGGCCCAATACAGCCGCTCCAACTCTCTGTTTCGGAAACCGATCGTACCAGAGACTGTCCCCCGGTGCCCAACGAGCGGGACAGGTGCCCAGAATCGCAAATGTTTTCGGCGTGCCATCGTTGTGAGTGGGAAAAGGAAGTCCGTTTTCCCAGCGCATTTCGCAACCATCGCACTCGTAACCGACGATGGTATCCTTCCCGCCGAAACGCTCACCACGTTTCAACTTTGTTCCCTTGAAAACCCAATGATCCGGGCGATGAACGATGTACGACGCTCTTCCCTCCATGAACTGTCCGTGGCTTTTATGGTATCCGCCCCACAAAAAGCCAACACCTGTGAGTTGATTTTCGGGACGCCCGACCAAATGATGACTCCATAACGTGCTGAGCAGTTTGGGGTCTTTGGTGCGGAAATACGGATCGAGAACGTACGCCTGCTTCCAACAGGTCAGTGCCCGACCGTTATCTTCACTGCGAACCTGCCAGCAGCAGGTGTTCCCGCTGAAAAAAGCGACGTTGCCTCCCTGAGCGATAAACGATTCGAGATTGTCGCGCATCGGCGAAGACCAGTATTCATCATGACCAACACTGAGCACCAACCGGTAATGCTTCAGAATTTCCGGGTGAAATTCCAGATCGCTGTTTGCCGCGTAATCGAGCACATAACCATTTTTTTCAGCCCAGCGAACAAGGTGAACTTCCCAGTTGTTGAACTGCGAAAAAATCGGTCGATCAAACGAAACGCGATGCCCCTGCAAACCGTCCCGATCGTGATACGAATACAGACTGTGTCCGCCCCAATTGGTGTAGGCATTGTAGGTGTTGGTCGAGAGTTGCAGCAGAATTTTTGTGTTGGTTCCCGGATTGGCCGAGCGCACGATGAAAAAGAGAGAACCGGACGCCGATTTCCCCTGATCGTTTTTGACATTCATCGCAACCTGATAGTAGCCGCTTTTCCACTCGGCAGGAACTTTCAGTTTGTAGCAGACCGGCCAGTTGCACCCATCGGATGAGGCACGGGCAGGTACCGGATGAACGCCGCCGGGGATGTCGCTTCCTGTCCAGACTTCAATGTTTTCTGCACCGATACGCACGATCTTCATCGAAACCTTTTCGGCAGGCGTGGAAAGATGGAAAGCGATTTCCTCACCCGGCACATAACTCAATCGGTTCGTGTAGCCGTGCACGAACAGGGAGGAGTTTTGAGCATTCGCCGCTGAGTGCCAATTTAATAAAACCAAAGCAGCACAAAAACAATAACATCGAGAAGTCAACAACATTCTGGTGTTCCTTTGAAACAATGGCTACCAGGAATCGCAACCAGGTAAAGGCAACCGTGCTGCTTCGCCCGTCAAATTCGATCCTATCCAAAGTTTTTGTCCTGTGCAACGATGGGAGGCCTGTGCATTGTGACTGCGACCACCGATCGTTTACACTCCTGTTGCCCGATCCATTCAATTTATTCTGGAGTAAAACGAGAATGAAATTCCGATTCTGCGTTGTGTTGTTTGCGATGCTCTTTTCTCTTTGTGGAAATACGTTGCAAACCGTAGCCGGCGGAAAGCAGAAACTGAATGTGCTGTTCATTATTTCCGACGACCTGACATCCACCGCGCTTTCCTGTTACGGAAACAGAGTTTGCCAAACGCCCAATATCGACCGCATCGCTGCCCGTGGGGTGCGCTTTACCCGGGCTTATTGTCAGGGAACCTTTTGCGGGCCTTCGCGCGCTTCGTTTTTAAGTGGTTACTATCCGCATGCAACCGGCGTGCTCAATTATGTCAGTCCGAGAAAGGCGATTGGAAACCGTGAAACATGGCCTGAACACTTCAAAAATGCTGGCTACTATTCGGCACGCGTCAGTAAGGTCTATCACATGGGAGTCCCCGGGGGAATTGAAGAAGGATCGGATGGGGCAGACGACCCGGCTTCCTGGACCGAGCGGTTCAATTCACCGGGGCCGGAATGGAAAGCACCGGGTGTTGGTGAAACGCTGGAGCGAAACCCGGACGGCAAAAAGCCGGTGGTGGGTGGGAACACGTTTGTCGTTGTCGAAGCGGAGGGCGACGATCTGGTTCATTCCGATGGCAAGACCGCGGCCAAAGCGTGCGAGTTGATTCAGAAACACCGCCACGAACCGTTCTTTCTCGCTGTCGGGTTTGTTCGACCGCATGTACCGTTTGTTGCTCCGAAACCGTATTACAAGCCTTTCCCGTTCGATGAAATGATTCTCCCATTGAAACTCAAGGGAGATTGGGACGACATCCCCCAGGCGGGCATCAATTACAAAACGAGCAAAAATATGCAGATGGATATTCGCAGACAGAAAAAAGCGGTCGGCGGCTATTACGCTTCCGTGGCGTTTATGGACGCGCAAGTGGGCAAGGTTCTCGATGCTCTTGAACAGGCCGGTTTGAACGATAAAACAATCGTCATTTTTACCAGCGACCACGGCTATCATCTGGGCGAACACGATTTCTGGGCGAAGGTCAGCTTGCATGAGGAATCTGCCAAGGTGCCGTTGATCATCAGCGTTCCCGGCAAGAAGCCGGCCGTTTGCCATTCGCTGACGGAACTGCTCGATTTGTATCCCACAATATCCTCACTTTGCGGGCTTGATGTTCCTGATCGGCTTCAAGGAAAGGATATCTCTCCCATGCTGGATAACCCGTGCCATTCCGTTCGGGAGTTCGCTTTCAGTATGAACGGCCGCTGGAACGGTTTTCTGCTGCGGGACAAAAAATGGGCCTACATCCAGTACAAAGAAGATGCTTCACAGGGAATCGAACTGTTCGATATGGAAAAAGATCCGGAACAATTCACCAACCTGGCTCTTGTTCCTGAATATCGCGATGTCGTTGCAGAGTTCAGAAAAAAGTTCGACGCGAAGATGAAAGAAGTACGCCATAACGATCTCTCGAACAATTAATCGAAAATTTGTAACCGAAAAACGTGCCGAGGGCAGCGAGTACCCGTTTACAGATTGAGAGCGTTTCACAACACGATCCTCCTTTGGCCGGGTAAAGTGAGTCAGCCCGGGCAAAGTGGCAGGCCGTCTGTTATAGCTGTCTGTGACATCTGTTTCGACAATCCTCTCCCTGCCGTACCGGTATTCATATAACTTCTTGCAACAAGTGAGCAACATGAATTCAGAAGTCACCCCCGGAAAAGAACAGGGGCAACCACCCAGGCGATCGGAATTGGAAACCAGCTTTTGGCAACTGTGCGAAGTTGTTGCGAAGTTGCGATCTCCGCAAGGCTGTCCCTGGGATCGCAAACAGACCCTGGAAACCATCAAGCCGTACACGCTGGAAGAAACCTACGAACTTCTCGAGGCCATCGATTCCGGCGACGATGAGGCAATCACCGAGGAGTTGGGGGATCTACTGCTTCAGGTTGTACTCGATGCCCAAATTGCAGCTGATGAACGGCGTTTCGACATAATTGATGTCATCAAAACGATCACCGAAAAGATGATCCGCAGGCATCCCCATGTTTTTGGCGAACAGAAAGTCGATTCAGCCGAACAGGTCAGGGGAGTCTGGGACGCGGTCAAACAGAAAGAAAAACAGGAGCGAACTTCCCGGTTGGATGGCATTCCGAAACAGATGCCCGCATTGGCCAAGGCCCTTCGTCTGCAGGAAAAAGCGGCTCGCGTCGGTTACGATTTTCCGCATCGTGACATGCTCTTCGACAAACTGCAGGAAGAACTTGATGAATTGCGAGAGGAACTCTACGAATCGCAGCAGGTTCCGGAAAGAAAAATTGATATTCACAGCGAGCATGTTCCCGATGAAGAAATTGCCGACCCCGACCGCCGCTCACGCATCGAAGGAGAATTGGGAGATGTCCTGTTTGTTATCGCCAATATCGCCCGCCGCTGGAAAGTGAATCCCGAAGAAGCACTCCGCAAAACAAACGCCAAATTTACCCGTCGATTCCAGGCCATCGAACAGGGACTGAAACGGGATCAGCGTCCCATCGAACAAGCCACCCTGGCTGAAATGGAAGAGTATTACCAACGGGAAAAAGCACAGGAAAAGCAGCAGTTAAAACAGAACTGCGACAATTCTGACTGATTTCAACACTCGAACCGTTCCTCGCTTTTTGATACAGTGAGCCACCGATTGTGATCGTTTGTTGAATCGTTGAATCCGATTAAAGGCTCTTTTCTGATGACTGATCCTAGAATTGCAACATGCCTGCAAACAGTAACCGAAGCCGCCCAACAGAATAAACTGAGTAGCGGGGCTGTTGAAAATATCACCCACTGGTTGACCGGCCCGCAGTACGCCGACTACACCGATTCCATCTGCCAGTTGATTGAAAAACGTGATTTCGAGGAACTCGATCGGCTTTTCTGGGAAGTGATCGCCTTCGGGACAGGCGGGAGACGGGGGCCGATGGCGGATTTTGGTTCTGCAACCATCAATCCACGAACCATTGCAGAGTCGGCCCACGGGTTGGCCACCTATTTGAAACAGTCTGGCGAGCAGAAATCCGGCCGAGCGGTTGTCACCTGCGACACACGGAATCGCTCGACGGAGTTCTCCCGGTTGACTGCCTCGGTTCTGGCGGCTCACGGATTGCACGTTTATTATTTCGAGCAGGCTCGTTCAACCCCTGAACTTTCATTCGCCGTGCGATATCTCGAATGTGATATCGGTGTGATGATCACGGCTTCGCACAATCCCCCTTCCGATAATGGATTCAAGGCGTATTGGAATACCGGCGGTCAGGTTCTGCCTCCGCATGATAAGGGGATTGTCGATTCTGTTTACAACGCCGTCGATATCCCTCAGGTCGATTTCGAACAGGCGGTGCAGGCAGGAAAGATTGAACTGATCGGCAGCGAAATCGATGCCGCCTACCATCAGGCCGTCCTGAACATGTCGCTTTCTGGCAATCGCAACCTCAATGCCATTTACACTCCGTTGCACGGGGTAGGCGAAACAGCCTGCTACGCCGTTCTGAAACAGGCTGGTTTCGAGGGCATTGAAATACTGGAATCCCAGCGGGAACCGAATGGAAACTTCCCGAATGTGGATCAACAGATGCCCAACCCGGAAAGAGTGGAAGTCTTTCGGGAGGGAATTGCCCGGGCGAAAGAAACGGGTGCTTCCGTGATACTCGCTTCTGATCCCGATGCCGATCGGCTTGGCGTTTGTGTCCGCGATCGCTCGGGAGAATTCGTACATCTGACCGGGAATCAAATCGGAACTCTCATTGTCGATCACATCCTCAGAAACCGCGACGCGGCCGGTACGTTAAGCGAAAAACATTTTGTTGTTGAAACGCTTGTAACAACTCCACTGATCGCTGAACTGGCCAGATCGTACCAGTTGCGGGTCGTCGATGATCTGCTTGTCGGTTTCAAATACATCGGCGAGGCGATCGACAAATACGGGCCGGAGTATTTCGTCTTCGGGGCAGAAGAATCGCTCGGTTTTCTGGCGGGTACCTATGCCCGCGATAAAGACGCCGGAATTGCCTCGCTTTATCTTTCGGAAGCAGCAGCCGACTTGCAGTCAGAAGGGAAATCGCTACTCGATCGGCTTGACGAGATCTATCAACAACACGGCTATTTTCTGGAAGGCCAGGTCTCGAAAGTGTGTACCGGTTCAAGCGGCAAAGCCCAAATCGATGCGCTGATGTCAACCTTCCGCAATGATCCACCGACCGAACTGGCAGGTCTTTCCCTCGCTTCGGTTCGTGATTACGGTCAGAACGAAAAAAGAGAACTGCCGAAAAACTCCCCCACGGAAAAAATCCCGCAACCGTGCGGAAATCTCCTTTTCTTCGATTCCGAACCGGGGCCGCTCAGCATTCACATCGCCGTACGACCATCCGGAACAGAGCCCAAAATCAAATTCTATCTGTTCGTTCGACAGACCGTTGAATCTGCAAAACTGGAAACCGTCAAGGAGCAAGCCGCCCGTACCTACGATCAACTGAAGCAGGAACTACTCGCGTGGATCGAATCGAAACTGGATAACGAATAGCCACAACCGACAAGCCGCTCCGTTGCCTCGTCTCCTCCTGCTTCCTTGATATCAGAATGTTTTCATGCTGCAAACCCGCCCTCCCGTGAGGATTTTTCGATCTTCAGTCGATCGACACCACTTTAAGTGGACAATCGCGGTATGTTGACGACTGTGCGAATCATGCCAGTTGATCGAAACATACGACTCCGGTATTAACGCAACGTGCTCCAGGCAGACTCCTTCTTCACTGTAGTTCAGTATCATGGCTGGCTGCGGGATTCCGGCAGGCTCCCAGTCTTCATCGAGCGGAATCACCTCTACTTCAAATGCAGTGGGGGTACGAAGCCGAGAGCGTTTTTCCTCCGAGATACTTCCTTTTATCCACTCGGCCCCTTTTCGTTCGGTATGGTTTACCTCTGTTTCAGGAAGCTCGAAAATCTCTTCATCCGTAACAGAATCCCGATCCTGAGCCCTTCTTTTTTTCTTCCTGGCGTAGTCAATCGTAGATAGCATGGCTTTTCGCTTTCATAAAAGTTTCTCGTGACAAACTTCCGAATTGATGTTGGGCGTTTTCGGTGTCATTCACCTGGGAAACACCACAAACGTGACACATCAATTGCCACTTGCAGCACTCGGGAAAAGACATTTCCTGAAAATAGAAACAGGAATCAGCGTTCGAAACTTTATGACCTGACAGGAAAAGAGCGGGATTATTTTGCTGAAGCCCCTCATTTTCCGAGCAGGAAATGGAGGCGGGCAATGGGATATTCCGTTAAGCAACACCGGGCATCATGCAGTGTTGAACCTTGGCATCATGGTTGAGGCATCAATGCAGCATCCATTGAGGTGACGTCGCGGGATTATTCCTGTATATTCCCTCCTGTTCGTCGAATCGACGGTAAGACGCTTGCCGCAAATTCCTGTCGAGGGAGTTGATGAGCGAGAAACGAACAAGGGGCGATGAACCATTAACCAGGCTAACCCCTGCAACAGACCAGGAAAGAAAATCCAGGCCAAAACCGGAATCAGCTTTTTGCTCACAAGCGACAGGCCAAATCGATTTGATCATTAGCCAGACAATATGTTTTCAAACTATCAACAGGCAGTCGATGCTCTCTATCGACGAATCAATTTTGAATCGCTCGCCGCGGGGAAACCGGGGGGGTATTCAAGTGGCGATTTCAAGCTGGAGCGCATGAAGCGGCTTCTGGCCGCAATGGGCAACCCTCACCAAAAAATTCCCGCTGTGCATGTTGCAGGTACGAAAGGCAAAGGAACGACCTGCGCACTGGTTGCAAAAATCCTTCAACTGGCCGGGTTCCGTGTAGGGCTCTTCACTTCGCCCCACATGTATCGGGTGGAAGAACGGTTTCAGGTGAATTTTGAAATGCCCTCGCCAGAACGCCTGACGGAAATGATCAATCATTTGATGCCTGTTGTGGACGAATTGGACGCGCAACACAAAGGAATGAACATCACTTTTTTTGAAATCGTCAATGCGATCGCCTGGCATCACTTTCTTGAGGAACAGGTCGAGCTTGTCGTACTTGAAGTCGGTTTGGGAGGGCGACTCGATTCGACCATTTTCTGCAATCCGGCGGTCACGGCCATCACAAGTATTTCCCGCGACCATACTCGCATCCTGGGAGAGAGTCTTGAAGAGATTGCCCGTGAAAAGGGAGGCATTCTCAAGCCCGGAGTCCCCTTGATTTGCGGCGTTACGGAACCAACGGCTCAGAAAACGATTCTCGATATCGCTGCCGAACTCGAATGCCCCGTCCAGCAGATGGGGCGGGATTTCAATTTCCGGATCACCGGGAAATGGGAGGAGCAAAAGCGGAAACAGCAGGTCCAATACATGGCCGGATCAGACTGCATCACCTTCTCATTGAAACAGCCGGGCACCGCGGTGGCACAAAATGCATGCATTGCTCTCGCGATCGGCCGGCAACTGCAAAAGCTGGGTTATGCAATCCCCGAAGCACAAATGCAAAACGCATTCAGTGAATCTCCTCTGCCCCTGCGATTCGAAATACTTTCGGAAAAGCCGATGCTGGTTGTTGATTCCGCCCATAACGAGGCTTCTGTCGAGTCTGTTCTGAAAACGATTTCTCAGCACATGCCCGGAAAACCGCTGACGGTCATCCTTTCCGTTTCACGAGACAAGGATTACCCGGCGATTTGCAGACTCTTGCAGGGAGTCGACCTGCTCATCGTCACCAACTATCTCGGAAACCGGCGTGCCTTACCAATTCCCCAGTTGAAAAAAGCAGTGGCCGATTCCTGCCGAGTCAAAATTCTGGACGCCCCTTCGCCCGCCGATGCATTAGCCCTGGCCCGCGAACAGACCAACTCCGGCGGAGTCATTCTCGCAACCGGCTCCCTGTTTCTGGCGGCGGAGGTCAGGGAACAGGTACTCGCATCGCCCAGTAATGAACTTGCAGGCGAAAGCAGAACGGGATCGAAATAAGAACGTGATCAAAAACAGTAGCCGTGGGGTGCGTCGGGACGCACCTTTGAATGTTCCTCACTCGATGTGTTACAACGCACCGCACTTTTCTGTTTTGTCGTTCCGGCTTGGCGTGACACTTCTCCGTGCTCTCCGTGTCTCTGTGGTGCATTTGATTTTACTGTTTGATTTCAGCCATAGGGCCGGTTCCATCGGCCAGATTGGTGCACACGGCTGATGAGGAAAACGACGCGGAAGGGCACGTTGACAACATCCATCGCATTCCAGTATCTATTGCAATCCGGTCAGGCAGGGATACGTTCAATGCGCCATCGATTGGCCATGGTTCAGTTTTTCATAAGGATGAAAGGCCGGTCGAACCGGCTCTACACAAACTACACCCTTCGGCGACTCCGCAGAACCGGGGCACCGGTGCGAAATAACTCTTTTTGCATAAAAAAGCAGGGGGGGCATTCCCAAACCGTGCTGCCTGCAGCCGAGCTTTGTTCGTCAGTCTGAAATCTGAGAACTTCGCCACACCGTTACCCTTTCAACGGCCGCTCGTGGCACATTCGCGATGGTTACAGTAGCAGAGCAACCTGCAGCGGTCACGACACAGGCTCCGCACGAGCCCCCGGAAAAACCCTCAAGCCGCTGCCGTTCGAGCCATTCAATACCCAGGAGAGGACTCGAACCTCCACGGGGATAACTCCCCACTAGGCCCTCAACCTAGCGCGTCTACCAATTC